>JBALXG010000295.1:0-4318 GCA_036961055.1 Leeuwenhoekiella sp.
TATTTTCAGTCAGTACATAATCGTAAATCTCAAGATCTGGTTTACGCATTTTTATTTGCTGCGAAAGATAAAATTTCTCAAAGCAGGAATGAAACTGAGAATAACGCATAGCACCCATGTTTTTTATCACCTGCTCTATATGAAGATCATTAGTATTACTCAATAAAAACAGCCGATATTGCTGGGTTTTTGCCAGGTTTTGAAGCCAAATAAGCCGTTTTTCTGGGAAATCAAGTATGATACTGTTCCAGGCTAGTTTAAAAGATATTTCAGACAGCCCCGGAAATTTTGCAAGGTAAGTCTCAATTAGAGTTTCAGTAGTTACAAGCCCTTTTTCATAAGTGTCATGCAAATCAAAAAGTTGCTGATCTTCTACTTTAACGCCTACTTTGGCCAGAGCATATTCCGGAGCCTTTTTGTCTAGATTGATAAACACATCACCAAAATCAAAAATGATATTCTTAATCATATTACTAAATTTTTAATGTGCTTTAAAAGGTCTTAAAATTTTAAGCGTATCCTTTTCAATTTGTATCTTTTCTACTATTTCTCCATTAATTTCAGGAGCTTTAATTCCTTTTTTAAACTGAACATTTCCTTCAAAAATTCTGGCTTCATCCCATAGTTGAGCCTCTATAAATGAAGTAAGTGTTTTTGCACCACCTTCAATAATGACCGATTGTAAATTATGTTTAAACAAAATATCACAAACCTGATGCGGAAGATTTTTGCTAAAATCAGCCTTTTCGACCATAAAATCGGGTGAATTAGGTGTATTTTCGGTTATTAAGATAGTGGGTGAATCTTTATTGAAAATGTTATTATCTAACGGAATTTTACCGGTTCTGTCAATTACGACGCGAGTAGGCGAGGGGCCATCCCAATCTCTGGTTGTAAGTGAAGGATTATCTGCAAGTGCTGTTTGGGTGCCAATTAAAATCGCTTGTTCTTCTGCGCGCCATTTATGAACGAGTTGTTTAGAATAGGTGTTTGTTATCCAAACCGGCTCTTTTGAATTTCGCGTTTCTGCTGAAGGCGCGATAAAACCATCAAGAGTTTGTGCCCATTTTAAAATTATATAAGGTCTTTTTTTCTGGTGAAAAGTGAAAAACCTTTTGTTTATCTGTTGGCATTTTTCTTCAAGTACACCTACAATAACTTCGCAGCCCGCTTCCAGTAATTTTTTAATTCCGCGACCGGCAACTTCAGCAAAAGGATCTACTGTACCTACAACCACTTTTTTTATTCCTTTAGCTATAATCAAGTCGCTGCAAGGTGGCGTTTTACCATAATGGCTACACGGTTCAAGACTTACATAAATTGTAGATTCCTGCAGATGCTCAGGGTTTTTTACACTGGCAATGGCAAGAACTTCAGCATGAGGCTCACCAGCTTTGCGATGCCAGTCTTCGCCTATAATTTTATTTTTATAAACTACAACACTGCCCACCATTGGGTTAGGATAGGTGGTTCCCAAACCATTTTTAGCAAGTTCCAGACATCTCAAAATGTATTTTTCATGTATCTTCACCACCCAAAAATAGCATTAAAAACTAAGATGAGCACAGCGATAATCAGACCCATAAAAAAGTCAGATAACCAGGAAATTGCAAAAGTTATACGAGAAGTTTTAATTGAGATGGGAGTTCCTAAAGTAGGCACAGCTTATGCAGACGCGGCTCTTGATAAAATATTTGAAACTTACGATGTTCCTCGAGCTCAATATTTTGTAGCAGAACTTGACGGTAAACTTGTAGGTAGCGCTGGCATTGCTCAGCTTCAGAATTATGACGGGCCTGTTTGTGAACTGCAAAAAATGTATTTTCTAAATATTGTTAGAGGAAAAGGCCTGGGAGCACAAATGATGAAAAAGTGTCTTGATTTTGCAAGGGAAAATGATTATAGCCAGGTCTATATTGAGACCATGCCTAATATGGAAAGCGCTCAAAAGCTTTATGTAAAAACGGGATTTCATTATATAGACGGCCCTATGGGAGATACTGGTCATTCATCATGCCCTATTCATATGCTTATGGATTTAAAGGCATAGAGATGACTGTAAAAGAGTTGAAAACCAGATGTCTTGAGCAGCTCTATTCCGGCTACCCTGTTGAGGAAATTAATTCTTTTTTCTATCATTTAGCTGAAGCGTATCTTGATATGCGCCGTATAGATATTGCGCTTGATCCAGATAAAGTACTTTCAGAAACGCAGGAAGCAGATTTTTTGAATGCATTAACTCGACTTAAAAATCACGAGCCTTTGCAATATATTTTAGGAGAAACAGAATTTTTCGGCTTAAAATTTAAGGTTACTTCAGATGTTTTAATTCCCAGACCAGAAACTGAAGAACTGGTAGAATGGATTGTAAATGACTGCGCTCTACTAAAAAATAAATCACCTCTCAAAATACTAGACATAGGCACCGGGTCTGGCTGTATAGCTGTAAGTCTGGCTAAAAATATAGGCAATGTGCAGGTATATGCTTTAGATATTTCTGCCAAAGCATTAGCTGTTGCCAAAAAAAATGCCGAATTTAATGGGGTGAAAGTAAATTTTATTGAGTTGAATATTCTCAATTGTGATGATTTTGAAGTTCAATTTGATATAATAATCTCAAATCCGCCATACGTGAGAGAGCAGGAGAAAGCAATGATGCAAGCAAATGTTTTAGATAATGAACCACATCAGGCACTTTTTGTTTCAGACGATAACCCTTTATTATTTTATCAAAAGATTACAAAACTTGCATCAGAAAATTTGAAGGTGGGAGGAATGCTGTTTTTTGAAATCAATGAATATCTAGGTGAGGAAACCCGTAATTTAATTGAAAATAATGGCTTTTCAGACGTAATTTTGCGTAAGGATATTTTTGAAAAGGATAGAATGTTAAAAGGAATAAAATCATGAACAATCTGCAATCAATATGTGTTTTCTGCGGAAGCAGTGAAGGTAATGATCAAGAAATTATAGAGCAGGCAATTGCTCTGGGTAAAACTTTAGCCGAAAAAGAAATAACCCTTGTTTACGGTGCTTCAAAGCGCGGTATTATGGGCAAAGTTGCTCAATCCTGCCTTGACAATCATGGTAAAGTGACAGGTGCCATTCCACAATTTTTAAAGCTAAAAGAAGTGGTACATCTTGGCCTGACAGAACTTTACACTACAGAAAACATGCACGATCGTAAGTTGAAAATGCAGGAATTAAGTGACGGTTTTATAGCACTTCCGGGAGGTTTTGGTACCCTGGAGGAGCTTTTTGAAATAACAACCTGGGCTCAATTAGGTTTGCATCAAAAGCCTATCGCACTGCTCAACACATCTGGATTTTACGATCCACTTATTGCAATGATGGAAGAAATGGTGAGAAAAGGATTTCTACAAATGGATAATTTTGAAATGATAATTGTAGACGATAATATAGATCGGCTTCTAGATAAAATGTACAATTTTAAACCCCTGCCGGCACCACAATGGTTAAAGCCTGAACGTATATAATTTTTTTTGAATCATTACCCCAAAATAGTGATTTTCATTTATGAGCTTACAAAACACGATTACCAGATTGCGTGATGAATTGCGCGATCATAATTACAACTATTATGTACTGGACAAACCTCAAATTTCAGATTATGAATTTGATCAAAAACTAAAAGAACTTCAGGATCTTGAAGCTAAGCATCCAGAATTTTACGATGCTAATTCGCCTACATTGCGTGTAGGTGGCGAGATAACTAAAAATTTTGCTACTGTTTTACATGAGCATCGCATGTATTCGCTTGATAACTCCTATTCTAAAGAAGATTTAGAAGACTGGGAGAAGCGCATAAAAAAAATGGTAGATGGAGCTGTTGAATACACCTGCGAACTCAAATATGACGGAGCTTCGATAAGTCTTACTTATGAAAATGGTTTGCTCGTAAAAGCCGTTACAAGAGGCGATGGCGTACAAGGTGATGATGTTACTAATAATATAAAAACCATACGTTCGGTTCCTTTAAAATTGAAAGGCGATTATCCTGAAAAATTTGAAATCAGGGGCGAAATAGTATTGCCTTTTGAAGGTTTTTCTAAGATGAATGCAGAAAGAGTAGAAGCTGGCGAAGAACCTTATAGAAACCCGCGTAATACAGCTTCCGGAAGTTTAAAATTACAAGACAGCAGCGAGGTAGCAAAACGTCCTTTAGATTGTCTTTTGTACACAATTATTGGCAAAAACCTTCCTTTTAAAACTCAGTTTGAAGGCTTGCAAAAAGCACGTGAGTGGGGCTTTAAAGTGCCAGAAGCTGCAAAGCTTGTCACTTCAACCGAAGAAACGC
>JBALXG010000296.1:0-4317 GCA_036961055.1 Leeuwenhoekiella sp.
CAGTTAATTGTAAAAGAAGGTAAAGCCGAAATTCATCCCATTGCAGGTACTTTTAAACGTACAGGAAACGACGAGCAGGATGCTATTCTGGCAAAAAAACTTTCTGAAGACACTAAAGAAAACAGCGAGCATGTAATGCTTGTAGATCTTGCCCGCAACGATCTTAGCCGTAATGGTTCTCAGGTAAAAGTAGAAACTTATCGTGAAGTGCAGTTCTTTTCTCATGTACTACATCTGGTGAGTAAAGTCACCGGTCAAATTCACCCGGAAACTTCTACTATGCAGGTTGTGGCAGACACTTTCCCCGCAGGTACTTTAAGTGGTGCGCCTAAACACATGGCGATGAAACTTATTGAAAAATACGAAGCTGTAAATCGCGATTTTTATGGTGGTGCAATAGGTTTTATGGATTTTGCAGGTAACTTTAACCACGCTATAATTATAAGATCTTTCTTAAGTAAAAATCATAAGTTACACTATCAGGCAGGTGCGGGAATTGTGAGCGACAGTGTACCTGAAAATGAATTGCAGGAAGTATATAATAAACTAGGTGCTTTAACAAGAGCACTTGAACTGGCAGAAGAAATATAAAATGAAGAAGAAGGTATTAGTAATCGATAATTACGACAGTTTTGTTTACAATCTTGTTCACTATCTTGAAGATTTTGACTGTGAAGTAACCGTTATGCGCAATGACAAATTAGCGCTTGATGATATTGCTGGCTATGACAAAATTCTCTTATCACCGGGTCCCGGTATTCCTGAAGAAGCCGGACTTTTAAAGCAGATAATAGAAAAGTATTCGGCTACAAAAAGTATTTTTGGGGTGTGTCTGGGTCAGCAGGCAATAGGTGAAGTTTTTGGCGGAAAATTGATAAATCTCGATAAAGTTTTTCACGGTGTCGCAACAACGGCAACGCAGACTGTAAACGATGAAAAATTATTTAAGGGAATTGATGAAGAGTTTGAAATAGGTCGTTATCACTCGTGGGTCGTTTCTCCTGAAGATTTTCCGCAAGATTTGGAAATCACTTCTGTAGATGTAAACGGCCAGATCATGTCGTTGCGTCATCGCTCTTACGATGTACGCGGCGTACAATTTCATCCGGAATCTGTACTTACACCTAAAGGAAAATTAATTATCAAAAACTGGGTAGAATCATAGAAAAATCGACCTATTTCGGCCTAAAATTGGCAACAATAGTAATTAAAATTAAATTAATCCTCTCCCTTTGGGGGAGTTAGAGGGGGACAATGAAACAAATACTCAACAGACTAATAAATCACGAAATTTTAACCAAAGCCGAATCACGTGAGGTTTTAGTAAATATTTCTGAAGGTAAATACAATCAAAGTCAGATCTCTGCTTTTCTCACGGTCTATATGATGCGCAGCATCACGGTAGATGAGCTTGAAGGTTTTAGAGACGCGCTTCTTGATTTGTGTGTTGCGGTGAATTTTACAGATTATAATTCTATAGATCTTTGTGGTACAGGCGGTGACGGGAAGAATACTTTTAATATTTCAACACTTTCCTCTTTTGTGGCAGCGGGAGCAGGTATTAATGTAACAAAACATGGTAATTACGGCGTCTCTTCAGTTAGTGGAAGCAGCAATGTGATGGAGTACCTGGGTATAAAATTCAGCAGTGAAAAAGACTTTTTAAAACGTTGCCTTGATAAGACCGGTATTTGCATTCTGCACGCTCCCCTATTTCACCCGGCTATGAAAAACGTTGGTCCTATTCGTAAAGAACTAGGCGTTAAAACTTTCTTTAATATGCTGGGGCCCATGGTAAATCCGGCGTTTCCTAAAAATCAATTGGTTGGTGTTTTTAATCTGGAATTAGCCCGTATGTACGGTTATCTCTATCAAAAAAGTGACAAGAATTTTACGATTCTCCATTCAACTGATGGTTATGACGAAATTTCTCTTACCGGAAAAACAAAAGCAATTCGCAACACTAGCGAGCGCATGTTGACCGCCGAAGATTTTGGCGTAAGCCAAATAAAAGCCGAAGAAATTTATGGTGGTGACAGTATAGAAAGTTCTGCAAAGATTTTTATGCAAGTTATTAGCGGGAAAGGAACTGAAGCGCAAAACAATGTAGTTTCAGCAAATGCAGGAATGGCAATCGCGACGGTAGAAAATCTTTCGCCAAAAGCGGGATTTGAAAAAGCAAATGAATCACTCCTTTCAGGCAAAGCACTAGAAAAGCTAAATAAACTAATTGAATTAAGTAAATAAAAAAGCTCCCCTCCTTAAAAAGGAGGGGTGGCAGCGTAAGCTGACGGGGTGGTTTTTTAACTCATTCTATAGCATTCAGGAAAAATAAAAAATGAATATTCTAGATAAAATAGTAGCAGATAAATACAAAGAAGTCGCTTTAAAAAAGGGATTAATACCCATTTCTCAGCTTGAAAAATCGGTACTTTTTGACCGAAAATCGGCTAGTTTGGCACAAATTTTAGGAAACAGCAAATCCGGAATTATTGCAGAACACAAACGCCGTTCGCCGAGCAAATCGATTATAAATAATGATTTAAATGTTCAGGATGTTGCGCTGGGTTATGAAAAAGCCGGTGTTTGTGGAATGTCTGTTTTAACTGATGGTAAGTATTTTGGTGGTTCGCTTGACGATCTTTTAATCGCGCGTGCGGCGACAAATTTTCCGTTATTGCGAAAGGAATTCATTATTGATGAATACCAGATCTTAGAAGCAAAAGCTCACGGTGCAGATGTGATTTTATTGATAGCAGCTGTGCTTTCTCGCAAAGAAATAACGGCTCTTTCTCAATTGGCTAAAAGTTTAGGTCTTGATGTTTTGCTTGAAGTGCATAATCTTGAAGAACTAGAAAAATCTATCATGCCGTCGCTAGATATGTTGGGCGTTAACAACAGAAATCTAAAAACTTTTGACGTAAGTCTCGAGACCAGTAAGTCTCTTTCTGAACAAATTCCAGATGATTTTGTAAAAGTTTCAGAAAGTGGAATAAGTAATATTGACGCTATAAAAGAACTGCAACCGTTTGGTTATAAAGGTTTTCTTATAGGAGAAAACTTTATGAAAACCCCAAATCCCGGAGCTGCAGCTAAAGAATTTATCACAAAACTTGAAGTAAAATGAAAATAAAAGTTTGTGGTATGAAATACAATCCAGCCGAAGTCGCAGCGCTTCAGCCGGACTATCTGGGTTTTATTTTCTATGAAGATTCGCCACGCCATTTTGAAGGCGATATTCCAGAATTACCTGAAAAAATAAAGAAAGTGGGCGTTTTTGTTGATGAAGAAATGGATACAATTCTGGAGAAAGTAGAACTGTACGACTTTGATGTTATTCAGCTTCACGGTGATGAAAGTGTGGAGTTTTGCCAAGAGTTGGAGCAGGAATTATACAACGAACCTCATCAAGTAGAAGTCTGGAAAGTATTCGGTATAAAAGATAATTTTGATTTTACAATACTTGATAAATACGAACCTTATGTAGATAAATTTCTTTTTGACACAAAAGGAAAAGCAAAAGGCGGAAACGGTTATACTTTTGACTGGCAGATCTTAAAAAAATATGAATCTGATAAACCCATTATTCTCAGTGGCGGAATAGGTTTAGAAGAAATTGACGCTTTAAAGGCGATTTTTGATACAGATCTCCCGATTTATGCAGTAGATGTAAATAGCAAGTTTGAAGACAAAGCTGGATTTAAAAACGTTAGAAAATTAGAAGATTTTATAAAAGAAATTAAAATACAAGATTGATGAGAAAACCTTTTCTTCCAGAATAGGATTTTAAAAATAGGAATACCAGCGCAGCGCCTATTTTTAAAATACGGTTTCGCCAAAGCAAAAATTCCTAAGAAAAGGCATCTTTTTCTTTGGTTCGTTTCTTTTGGATGAGCAAAAGAAATGAACAGATAAAAAATAAAATTATGAATTATAATGTAAACGAAAAGGGATATTACGGTGACTTCGGTGGGGCTTACATCCCGGAAATGCTGTATCCTAACGTAGAAGAGCTACGCCAGAATTATATAAAAATTATGCAGCAGGATGATTTTCAGAAAGAATTTCACCAACTGCTTAAAGAATATGTAGGTCGCCCTACTCCGTTATATTATGCTAAACGCTTTTCAGAAAAATACGGCACAAAAGTTTATTTAAAGCGAGAAGATCTTTGTCATACCGGTGCTCATAAAGTTAATAATACAGTTGGCCAAATTTTAATGGCGCAGCGTCTGGGCAAAAAACGCATAATCGCAGAAACCGGAGCTGGACAGCATGGTGTGGCAACCGCGACAGTTTGCGCGCTTATGGGTCTTG
>JBALXG010000297.1:0-4281 GCA_036961055.1 Leeuwenhoekiella sp.
CTGAGGAGTTAAATACTGCTAGCTTTTTGCCATCTTCTTCACGCTTACTTTTTTCGATATTAAAATTTATAGCATCACTATATCTATTATAAATTTTATTAAAATGGGCCGTTCTGGCCGTGATCCTGAATTCTCGTCCTTTCCCTATTTCTTCAAAAAGTTTTTTAGTAATGTTTGTGACCACATTGCCATAGTTATCAACATAAATCACATTGCCTATAATCTGTTTTTGCTCTTTATTAATAACGGGCATAATTCCGGTAATTTCTCGTAATTCTTTAAGTGGTTTTCCTATAACACCTAGAGTTCCGCCTCTGGCAATGTGAGATGCAACCTGTACAAAAACGTCAAGCACTGTGAAATTAGTTGTGATGCGATCGTGAATATTGATCTCCACCATTTCTTCAGGGACGATAGTTCTTGTAATTAAAGAAACGATACCATTATTTGCACAAATGAAGTATTGCCCGTCCAGTTTTACAGCAATATGTTGATTTTCCGGGTTCTGCTCAGAGTCGATGCCTATGATATGAATAGTCCCTTCTGGGAAGTTTTTATATGCATTTTGAATTATATAGGCGGCTTCCATTATGTGAAAAGGAGATACGCTATGAGAGATATCAACAATGCGTACATCATTAAGCTCACTATAGATAGCTCCTTTAACCGCGCCTGCAAAGTGATCTTTTAATCCAAAATCAGTGGTTAAAGTTATGATGGGCATAGGGTATTTTGTTGATATTTTAACGGGGGTTAGTTATAAGATTTAACTACATTTGTTAAGCACAAAACTAAAGATAATTAACTAGTTTCCTTATAAAATCTTCCTGCTTTTGAACGAACTTATTCTTGAACTTTCAGAAATTACTCCAAGGGAATTCTTTGGACAACGCAATGTAAATATAGAACTCTTAAAAAAGTACTTTCCAAAACTTAAGATTGTTGCCCGTGGCAACAGCATTAAAGCCTATGGCGACGAAGATCTGCTTGAAGAATTTGATAAACGGCTTGCGATGCTCTTAGATCATTTTGCAAAGTATAACAAGCTTGATGAAAATGTTATTGAGCGGGTGCTTACCAGCGAAAGCAGAAAAGATTATGAAACCTCACCACAAAGCGGCGAAGTCTTAGTACATGGAGTAGGAGGTAAGCTTATAAAAGCCCAAACGGCAAACCAACGGAAAATGGTTGATATGGCTGGCAAAAATGATATGATTTTTGCAATAGGTCCCGCCGGTACTGGTAAAACCTACACAGGAGTTGCCATCGCTGTAAAAGCGTTGAAAGAGAAAGAAGTTAAGCGAATAATTCTTACAAGACCTGCGGTTGAAGCTGGAGAAAACCTGGGTTTTTTACCGGGAGATCTCAAAGAAAAACTCGATCCATATATGCAACCTTTGTATGATGCGTTGCGAGATATGATTCCGCATGAGAAGCTTGAAAGTTATATTGAGAAAGGAGTTATTCAAATTGCTCCAATGGCGTTTATGCGGGGGCGCACACTTGATAATGCTTTTGTAATACTTGACGAGGCGCAGAATACGACGCATGCCCAAATGAAGATGTTTCTCACACGTATGGGGCGCAATGCAAAATTTCTTATAACTGGCGATCCTGGGCAAATAGATTTGCCGCGTCGCATAATAAGTGGTTTAAAAGAAGTGCTTTTGATTCTTAAAGATGTAAAAGGCGTGGGAATGATCTATCTCGATGATAAGGATGTTATTCGCCACCCGCTCGTAAAAGAAGTAATCGCCGCTTATAAAGATATTGAAAACCGAAATTGATTTAATGAATACGATTACAGATACAAATTACAACTTTCCTGGGCAGCAAAATGTTTATAAAGGCAAGGTGCGTGAAGTTTACAGCCTTGATAATGACGTTTTAGTAATGGTTGCTACAGATCGACTAAGCGCGTTTGATGTAGTTATGCCAAAAGGAATTCCTTATAAAGGTCAAATTCTTAACCAGATCGCGACAAAAATGATGCGCGATACAGAAGACCTTGTTCCTAACTGGTTACTTGCCACACCAGATCCTAATGTTGCTGTGGGCATAAAATGCGAACCTTTTAAAGTAGAAATGGTAATTCGTGGCTATTTATCTGGGCATGCAGCACGTGAATATAAAGCCGGTAAAAGAGAACTTTGCGGTGTAGCGATGCCAGAAGGAATGAAGGAAAACGATAAATTTCCTGAGCCTATAATCACTCCGGCAACTAAAGCAGAAATGGGTGATCACGATGAGGATATTTCGCGTGAAGCGATAATTGAAAGAGGCATTATTTCTGAAGAAGATTATGTAGTTTTAGAAGATTATACTCGAAAATTATTCGCCCGTGGAAGTGAAATATCGGCAAAAAGAGGGCTAATATTGGTAGATACCAAGTATGAATTTGGTAAAACCAAAGAAGGAAAAATTGTTCTAATAGATGAGATTCACACACCAGATTCATCTCGTTATTTCTATAAAAACGGTTATCAGGAACGTCAGGATAAAGGAGAAACTCAGAAACAGCTTTCAAAGGAATTTGTGAGACAGTGGCTTATAGCCGCCGGATTTCAGGGGAAAGATGGTCAAAAAGTACCAGAAATGACTGATGCCTATATACAAACGGTTTCAGATCGCTACATAGAACTTTATGAAAATATCACAGGTGAATCTTTTATAAAAGCTGATGTTGAAAATATTCAAAGCCGAATAGAGAATAATGTCTGCGAATATTTAAAAAAATAAACAAACTATAAAATTTTAGGTAAAACCGGTTGGGAGTAAGTAAAACCTAACCGGTTTTTTCTATTTTTAGAAATGGAGAAAATCGACTCATTTATAGCAGAAATCGCCTCATTTGTGTGGGGTTTACCACTTTTAGTCCTGTTAATAGGTGGCGGAACTTTCTTGCTTATTTACTCGCGCTTTTTACCTTTTCGTTATTTAGGACATGCTTTGAATGTGTTACGCGGAAAATATGATGATCCTAATGACCCCGGAGAAATTAGTCATTTTCAGGCATTAACTACTGCGCTTTCTGCCACTGTAGGAATGGGAAATATTGCCGGGGTAGCAGTAGCCATTGCTATAGGTGGTCCCGGAGCAGTTTTCTGGATGTGGATAAGCGCGCTGGTTGGTATGGCTACTAAATTTTTCACCTGTTCATTGTCCATCATGTATCGCGGGAAAGACAGTGCAGGCGAGCTTCAGGGCGGTCCTATGTATTTTATAACCGAAGGTTTAGGCAAAGTATGGAAACCCTTAGCTGTTTTCTTTAGTATAGCAGGTTTAGTAGGCGCGCTTCCTGTATTTAATGTGAATCAACTTACACAGGCTATAAATGATATTTTGCTAGCGCCAAATGGAATACAAACAGGATTTATAACAAATTTAGTTATAGGTATAATATTGGCCGCGATAACAGGAGTGGTTATTTTAGGAGGTTTAAACAGAATAAGCCAAACCGCCTCAAAACTTGTTCCCGCAATGGTTGTACTCTACTTTCTGGCAGTAACTGTTGTTTTATTTGTAAATGCATCTGAAGTTCCCCATTACTTAGGATTAATTTTTACAGATGCATTTGCGGCAAATAATTATACTGGCGACCCAATGCTTGGCGGTATAGTTGGCGGATTAATAATTTTGGGAATACGACGAGGAGCATTTTCAAATGAGGCCGGTATAGGCACAGCGCCAATGGCGCACGGTGCTGCTAAAACAGCCGAACCTATACGTGAAGGTCTGGTTGCCATGTTGGGACCTTTTATAGATACAATAATTGTATGCAGCCTTACAGCTTTAACAATTCTAGTTACAGGTGTCTGGAAAACCAGTGATTCTAATGGCGTAACGCTTACAGCAACAGCTTTTCAAGATTCAATACCGGGAATAGGGCCTTATGTTTTATTGGTTTGTATTGTGATATTTAGTGTTTCGTCTTTGTTTTCATATTCATATTATGGAACTAAATGCCTTTCGTTTTTGTTTGGAGCGAAGAATAAACATATTTATAACTATTTCTATATAGCCAGTATACTTATAGGTGCAACTACATCTTTAAGTATGATGATAAACCTGATCGATACGTTTTTTGCATTAATGGCTATTCCTACTATGATTGCAACAATCTGGATGGCGCCCAGAGTTATGAAAAGAGCCAAAGTGTATTTTAGTAATTTGAACTAATTTTTAAAATTATCATCTTTAAAACAGGCTGTTGGATTATTGTAAAGCTGAAAATTCAAAAAAGTATTTATAAATGTCGACTGTTTTTTAAAAAGCATTATA
>JBALXG010000298.1:0-4269 GCA_036961055.1 Leeuwenhoekiella sp.
GGCAAAACCGTTGTGATTTCGGGTTCTGGAAACGTGGCGCAATATGCTGCTGAAAAAGCGACGCAACTGGGTGCTACAGTTATAACTATGTCAGACTCAAGCGGAACCATTTATGATAAAAATGGTATAGACAAGCATAAGCTGGCTTATATCATGGAAATTAAAAATGAACGTCGCGGAAGAATAAAAGAATATCTTGATAAATATCCTGATGCAGAATATCATGAAGGTAAAACGCCATGGCATATTAACTGTGATATAGCACTACCGTGCGCGACACAAAATGAATTAGACAAAAATGATGCTGAAGCACTGGTAAACAACGGTTGTATATGTGTAGGAGAAGGTGCAAATATGCCTTGTACTCCAGAAGCTGTTGAGGTTTTTACTAATGCAAAAATATTATTCTCTCCTGGTAAAGCGTCAAATGCTGGTGGGGTTGCAACTTCAGGACTAGAAATGTCACAAAATAGTTTGAGATATAACTGGTCTGCAGAAGAAGTAGATAAAAAGCTACATGAAATCATGTTTGATATTCACAAAGCCTGCGTGCAATATGGTACAGAAGAAGATGGTTTTGTAGATTATGTAAAAGGAGCAAATATTGCAGGCTTTGTTAAAGTGGCAGACGCAATGCTGGCTCAGGGAATTGTATAAATAACAATTCGCTTATAATTTTAAAGGCTTCAGTTACGTAACTGGAGCCTTTTCTTTTTTACAATAATTGTACTTTTAGGCGTTTTATATAAGTCAATTAAGCAAATATGCTGAAAAAGCTTTTTCTTCTAAGTATCCTTTTAGGAAATCTTGTTCAGAGTCAGGATTTTTCTGCAAACTGGACGGGATATTTTTCATACAATAACATTACATCGCTTTCTTATGGCGATGATAAAATATTTGCGTCTGCTCAAAACGCAGTATTCTCTTATGATATTCTATCAAATGAAACTGAAACTATTTCAACCATACAGGGTCTTTCAGGTGGCGACATTTCGGCAATATACTACAGTGAAGATTTTGATATTCTTTTTGTAGGTTATGAATCAGGTTTGATAGACATCGTACGCAAGAATGAGAAAGTGCTTACTGTAGTTGATATTGAGAACAAGACATCTATTACTCCTGATGTTAAACAGATTAATCACTTTTATGAATATAACGGTTTTCTGTATATAGCTACAGGTTTTGGTATTTCGCTTTATAATATTGAGCGATTAGAATTTGATGATTCCTATTTTATTGGTGATAATGGTGCAAAACTTGATATTTTGCAAACTACCATTTTAGGTGATTATATTTATGCTGCTTCTAAAAGCGGAGGCATACGCAGGGCTCTTGTTAGTGCCGAAAATTTGATAGATTATTATAATTGGACAACCATTGATAATGGCTCCTGGTTGGGAATAGCCAGTATAGGATCAAATTTGTATGCTGTTAAAGCAAATAATTCTCTCCAAAAATTTGATGGTACAACGTTTCAACAAATCGCTTCTTACAATTCTACTCCTTTAAAACTTTATACCGGCAAAACTTATTTAACCGTTACGCTGCGTAGCCAGGTATTTATTTATAGTCAGTCAGGAATTGAGGTTGCTTCCGTTAATCAGTTTGCAGATTATCCGGGAACATTTAACTCTGGTATTACTGCAGACGGAAATATATTTATGGGTACAGATGGCAGCGGATTACTAATAAGCACCATTACGAGTCCTGCTAATGCTTTGCAGGTTCTTCCAGATGGGCCTTTGCGCAATGATGCTTTTTCTATTGAAGCTGTGCCAGACCAATTATGGGTAGTTTTTGGTGATTATTCGGTTTCTTTAAATCCATATCCTTTAAAAAAGAGAGGTCTTAGCCATTTAAGAAATGAAACCGGATGGGTGAATATTCCTTATGATGAAACGCTTAATGCAAACAATATGGTTAACATCACCATTAATCCTGAAAATGAAGAGCAGGTTTTTGTGAGTTCTTATAATTCTGGTTTGTTAGAAATTGATGAAGATTTGCCTGTAAAGATTTTTGATGAAACTAATAGCGGCCTGAGTGATATTCCGGTTAACCCTACAGATGTACGTGTAAATGGGGCCGCTTTTGACGCAAATGGAAACTTATGGATGACAAACAGCCAGGTAGAAAATGGGCTTGCAATAAAAACCGGAGAACAAATTAAGGGTTTTTCGGTCAAATCTGTTATTTCAGATTTTGAAGCGGTAAATGGATATACTCAACTGGTTATTGACAGGCAGAACAATGTTTTTTTTGGAAGTAGTAACCGCGGTTTAATAGGTTTTAATCAATCTACAGAACAATTTGCGCGGCTAACGGGTAATGAGGATGGCGCAAATTTACCTTCAGAAGATATCAGGGCTTTAGCGGCAGATAAAGACGGCACGTTGTGGATTGGCACTACAGCGGGATTACGGTTATTATATAGCCCAAGCCGAGTTTTTGATGATCCTGAGACAACTACAAATTCTATTGTGATTCTTGAGAATGATATTCCTGTAGAGCTTTTAAACGATCAGGTAATTCAAGCCATAGAAGTTGATGGTTCTAATAATAAATGGATTGGTACAGTTTCAAACGGGGTCTTCTATTTTTCATCAGACGGGCAGGAAACCCTGCAGCAGTTTAACACAAAAAATTCGCCATTGCCATCAGATAATGTTCAGGATATAACAATTGATTCTGCTTCTGGTAAAGTATATTTTGCTACGCCCAGAGGTATTGTTGCTTTTGATGGTTCTGCTGTAGCGCCGGCAGAAAATCTTGAACTGGTGCGCGCTTTTCCCAATCCTGTGCGCCCACAATATCAGGGAATGGTCACAATAGACGGACTTACTGCAAGAGCAAATGTAAAAATCACAGATATCACGGGAAATCTTGTTTATGAAGAAATTTCTGAAGGCGGAAGCATACAGTGGGACACAACAGCTTTTGGTCGTCATAAAGTTGCTTCGGGTGTTTATCTTATTCTGGTAACAGGCGAGGACGCGGTCGAAACCAAAATTGCAAAATTGATGATTATACGCTGATGCTTGTAACCACGCCGGCCATCGTTATTTCCGCATTAAAATATGGCGAGTCAGACTTGATTGTAAAGTGTTTTACACAAAGCAGCGGACTCAAATCCTATCTTTTAAGACGTATTTTAAAATCAAAAAAAGGAAATCTGCGCACTGCAATGTTTCAGCCGGCGACGTTGCTTGAGATCGTTGCTATGCACAAAGATAAAGGCACGCTTGAAAGTATACGCGAGGCAAAAGTGTATTATCCCTTTAAAACGTTGCACACAGATATTTATAAAACCAGCATTATTTTGTTTTTATCAGAAATGCTGCGAAATGCGATTCAGGAAGAAGAAGAAAACAGAGAGTTGTATTCTTTTTTAGAAGAAGCGTTTATTTGGCTTGATGACCACGAAAATTCGGCTAATTTTCATTTATTTTTTCTGCTTGAATTGACCAAATATCTCGGTTTTTACCCCGATTATTCGTCGGTTGAACTGCCATTTTTTAATCTAAGTACCGGTACTTTTGAATATACCGAAACAATTTACTCTGTTACAAAAGAGAATCTGGATATTCTTAAACAACTTATGGGCATAAAATTTGATGCCCTTTCACTTATTAAACTCAACCAAAAAAAGCGCGCGGCCTTTGTAAATATGCTTTTAGCCTATTACGCATTGCATTTGCACGGCTTTAAAAAACCAAAATCTCTGGAGGTTTTGAACAGCCTTTTCAGTTAAATTATCCCTATGCATTTTAAAATTACATTCCCCCTATTTTTATTTTCGTTATTTGGCTTTGCACAGGAAATTACGGTTGTAGATGAAGAAACCCGCCAGCCGGTAATCAATGCGGCTTTATTTAATGCAGCAAAAAGCACTTCTGCGGTAACTGGTTTTAATGGAAAAGTAGATATTTCAGCTTTTACAAATTCTGAAACTATAAATATTACTCACGTTTCTCACCTTGATAAAAAAACGACTAAAGCAGCCATTATTGCCGCCGGAAACATGGTTTTTTTAAAAGATGATGAGAATGAACTCAATGAAGTTGTGCTTTCTGTTGCTAAATTTTCGCAGCAAAAGCAGGATTTACCGCAGCAAATAATAACAATTTCTAAAGAAGAAGTAGAATTTTTTAATCCGCAAACAGCAGCAGATTTATTAGATAACAGCGGTGTTTTTGTTCAGAAAAGTCAGCTGGGCGGCGGTAGCCCCATGATACGTGGTTTTTCTACAAACAGACTTCTTATTAC
>JBALXG010000299.1:0-4217 GCA_036961055.1 Leeuwenhoekiella sp.
GATCATTACGTGCATGCGTAAGTTGAGCGCCTACGCCTTCGGTAAATTCTACTTCTCCCAAGTTTTCATCACCAATTGAGTTATTTGGCGTTCCCAGACGATATTGAGCCAGAATATCATAATATTCCTGCTCTGTAGTCTGATAAGTTGAAGCAATAAGTTTCAATGTGAGATTTTCACTGGCAACATACGTTCCTTTTAAGGCGCCAAAATACGTTTCATACTTATCCTTTTCCTGTCCTTCGTAAAAAACAAGCAATGCCTTAGGATCTGTGATTGTACCAAAATTAGTTTGCCGTGTTAGCGGCGTATAATCGTAAGAATTTACAGCTATATTTCCCAGAAAGCCAACTTCGAATTTGTCACTCACTTTATAGGTAAGATAGGTTTGAACGTCTGTAAAGCGCGGTTTAAAATTGGTTTCAGTTTGTTTTGCATCTACCAGCAAACTATTATCGCGGTAACGAGCGCCAATAATGGCAGAAAGTCTTCCGTTTTTGCTTAAACCTTCAGCAGAAACGCTTGCTCCCAATAAACTTAAATCTACAGAAGCGCCAAAGTCAACGGGGCGGCGATAGGTAATATCCAGCACAGAAGACAATTTATCGCCATACTTTGCCTGAAATCCGCCGGCGCTAAAATCTACATTGCGCACAAGATCTGTATTGACAAAACTTAAACCTTCCTGTTGACCAGAACGTATTAAGAAGGGACGGTAGACTTCGATTTCATTTACATAAACCAGATTCTCATCATAATTACCGCCACGCACTGCGTATTGCGTACTTAATTCGTTATTAGAACTTACACCGGGAAGTGTACGCAAAAGATTTTCTACTCCAGCATTTGCTCCCGGAATTTTGCGTATCATTTCTGGCGAAAGCGTAACAATGCCTTCTATTCTTGCCTGATTGTTGGCGGAAATTACTATAGTGCTTATCTGCTCGACATTTGTTTTGAGAACGGGATTAAATTCTATTTCTTCTTTCGCTTGAAGCGAAAAAGTTACCTGTGCATTTTTAAACCCTACATACGAGAAAGTAAGTGTTATCTCAGAATTTGCAGGAATATCAATAGAGTAAAAACCCGAAGAATCAGATTTTGTTCCTGTGTGGTTAAAGGTGATATTAACATCTGCTAACGCATTTTGATTTTGGTCAAAAACAACACCTTTTACGGTAGCATTTTGTGCCCATATTCCAGCTGAAACAGACAGTAAAAAAATCGCCAAAAAAGCGGTAAAATCTCTCAAATGAAGGCTATTTTCGGTAAAACTTAGCCGTAAATGTAGAACTATTTCCTACATTATCTGTAACGATAAGTTTAAAGTCGTTTTCGGTATCTGTTACTTTACCATCATCAAATGAATATTCAAGCCTATCGGTTTTATAATCATATTCCATTAAGATGAATTTACCGTTTACAGTGGCGCGAAAGCTTTTTATGCCAGATTTATCATCGGTTATTTTAAAATCTATAGAGTTAGATTTGGTCATCCATTTTCCATCTTCGATATTGATGGCTTTAATTTTTGGTCCCATGTCGTCTCTGTCTACAGTATAATCGCCTAAAGAGCGCGTTGTAGCAGAAAGTTTATCACCATCAAGTCGCGAACCAGTATAAAATATTTTGTTATTATAGCCTACAGAACCTATGTAGAGTTGCTGGCGATCTTCAGGTTTATATTGCGACACATCACAACTTATAGTAATGTAATTTTGAATAGGAATTACATCTTCATCTAAATGGAGAACATTGTCTTTCTCACTTACATCCAGGTAATAATCATCGTAAAAAGCACCTTTTGGGATATAAACAGCATAGTTGCCCAGATCAAAATTTAAGCTTGAATTAGCCTGAGCAAAATAATCTGTTTTTTGAATTTCTTTGGGCTGAAGAATTGTATCTCTTTTTACCTCTATGGGTATAAGCACAGCGGTACGGTTACCTTTATAATCATAAATATTTATATTGTAAACGTAAGAATAGCCTTCTTCAGATAGATTTAAAATCCCTTTATCACTGGCTTGTTTATATATACTCAGCGGATTATTGCGCTCTACAAACAGTTTTTGAACCCTGTCATGGTGATTTTCAAAATATTCATAATCAATCATCCTATTGATGTAACGTGTTTCGGCAAACGAAAACTTATCCATCTTTATTTCGACGTTTTTCTCCCCATTAAAGGAGGTTTCTACCCTATAAATGCCGTTTTTATTATTAGCTCCATCCTGCTGATCAATAGCGCCTACGCCAAAACCTACAGGACCATACGCAGTGATTTTTTCGCTTAAAAAAGTTCCGTCAGGCTGCTTTCTATATTTTAATTTTTGTGGGAATTGAGATTGATTAACTACGCTGCTATCTGATAAAGGATAAGCAAACAAATCATTTAAAACCGGTTCTCGTGTATCTTTAATTTCTATCCCAAACTGCATAGGATTCATGGGGCGTGAGTTTTTATCTCTTATTTCAAAATGTAGATGAGGCCCGCCACTGCCACCGGTATTTCCGCTATAGGCTACAACTTCACCCTGATCTACGGTGATTTCTCCCGCTTTTGGGAAAAGTTCAATAGCGTATGATTCTTTCTCATATTGTTTCGCCTTAACATACGCTTCAATTTCTGGAGAGAATTTACTCAAATGCCCATAAACGGTTGTGTAACCATTAGGGTGCTCAATATAAAGAGCTTTGCCATAGCCGTAACGTTCAATTTTAATTCGGCTTACTGTTCCTGAAGCACTAGCCAGAACCTCAAGGCCGGTGTGCTGCTGGGTTTTAATATCGAGGCCACTATGAAAATGATTACTGCGCAATTCACCAAAATTTCCCGCGAGAACTAAAGGTATTTTTAAAGGATTTGCAAAATCACCAACTGGTAGTGGTGCCTGAGCTTTTGAGAGTATTGAGAATAATAAAAATAGGAGTAAGGGGATTCTTTTCATAGAACTGCAATATAAATATTTTGAAAGCAATTAAATACTAAAATCGCAAGAGGCTCTACATCTTTTGATTACCAATTAATAAGCCCGTTGCAACTTTGAGTTTACAACATATGTTTAAAATTAACTCAAAATGTATTGGGTTATTACAGGGC
The DNA here is from genome assembly GCA_036961055.1 of Leeuwenhoekiella sp. Taxonomy (GTDB): domain Bacteria; phylum Bacteroidota; class Bacteroidia; order Flavobacteriales; family Flavobacteriaceae; genus Leeuwenhoekiella. The sequence goes on from JBALXG010000299.1 coordinate 3,104, forward strand.
GAATGTTAACTTTGTCTAACCAAGCATTGATAGTACAGCAGATGAGTGAACTTTTAAAACGTGTTGATTCCTTGCAAAATACTATTAGTAAGTTGCTTCACAGACATCAGCTACTTAAACAAAAACATGATGCTTTACAGGAAGAGAAAGAAAACCTGAAAAGTCAAAATGAATTATTGTTAAAGACATTAGGTAACTGGGAAGCAAAATATAGCACGCTTAAGGCAGCAAACGCTATGCTGGGCAGTAAAGAATATAAAAGGGAGACGAAGCTCAAAATAAATGCTATGATTCGCGAGATTGATGCATGTATATCTCAACTCGCAGATTAAGTACTATGTCTGACAAGCTTAAAATAAAAATATCAATAGCAGACCGGGTTTACCCGCTAACTATAGATCCTCAACAGGAAGAAGGATTGCGTAAAGCAGCAAAGAATATTGAGGAAATGATAAAAAAGTTTGAGCAAAATTATGCCGTAAGGGATAAGCAGGATGTACTGGCAATGTGCGCATTACAATTTGCTTCTAAAACCATACAAAAAGATATAGATGGAGAAAGTGATCATATTGAGGCATCCAGACAGCTGGAAAGTCTTGAACAATTAGTAAAAGATCATCTATCTTAGCGTTCTTTAAAATAGAATAATACTGCCTACATTGGTTATTTTTTTTGATAAACTCAACATTAATTCTTTAAGAAGGGTGAGTTTAGGTTGTAAAAGCGCGCCGTTCTCTTTTTAAGAGACTCACGGATTCTTGATCAGCCTGTTAGCCCTATAATTTTTTACTTACGGAGTTTATACAAAATACCTATCAATGTAGGCTTTTTTTATATATAAATTTATCAAATGGAACATACTGTACTGCTATTCATAGTAGGTGTTATTGCACTGGCAATAGGGTTTTTAATAGCCAAACTACTAGAAAAAAATAATGCATCTCAACTGGTTAAAAATGCCAGAAGTGAGGCTGATCATATTTTAAAAGAGGCTAAAAATGAAGGAGAATCTATTAAAAAAGATAAGATTCTTCAGGCCAAAGAAAAATTTCTTGAACTTAAAACAGAACATGAAAAAGTAATTCTCTCTAGAGATAAGAAAATTTCTGATTCA
>JBALXG010000029.1:0-13009 GCA_036961055.1 Leeuwenhoekiella sp.
AGTCCGCTTATTGTCCCCACCTTTTATAACATGGCGAGGCAAGCACTTGCGCTACCCAAAATTTATTACACATTAGGTGATTCAAACAGATTTGATATTGCATTAGAATCTGCTGGCGACGCGGTTTTATCGTTGCGCAAAGATGAGCGTGAATTTATACCTATGCAGCAAAAACAAGGCGGAAAAATTACATTGTTTACCCAAGATGCTTTAGAAAATGAGGGTATATATGCAATTTTATATCAAAAAGAACCTATCGCAAATGTTGCATATAATTATAATAGAAAGGAAAGCAGATTAGATGAAATCATACTACCAGACCTTCCATATATTAATACAGGAAATTCTGTTTCAGAGGTTTTAAATAAGCTTCAGCAAGCCACAAATCTCAACCTACTTTACAAATGGTTTGTTATTTTTGCACTGGCATTGCTGCTTCTGGAAATGCTCATTTTAAAATATTTTAAATGAACGCACTTATAACTAGCGCAAAGATTATAGATGATAGTAGCAAACATCACAATAAAACTGTCTGCATTCGTATTAAAAACGGAATTATTGATGAAATAGCAGCAACTCTCGAACCTATAAAAGATGAAAAAGTAATTTCTTTTGAAAACCTTTCTGTCTCACAAGGCTGGTTTGACAGCAGTGTTAGCATGGGAGAACCGGGTTTTGAAGAACGCGAAACCATCAAAAATGGCCTTCAAGTTGCAGCAAAAAGCGGTTTTACCGGTATTGCTCTTAATGCAAATACAGATCCTATAATTGATACTAACTCAGGGATTTCTTATTTAAAAAACCGCGCACAGGCTCATGCGATAGACTTATTTCCCATAGGTGCACTAACTCGTAAAAGTGAGGGAATAGATCTCGCAGAACTTTATGATATGCATCAGGCAGGCGCTATAGCCTTTAGTGATTATCAAAAATCTGTACAACATCCTAATCTTTTAAAACTTGCTTTGCAATACACGCAGGGTTTTGATGGTTTAGTTATGTCATTTCCTCAGGAAAAAGATCTGGTAGGAAAAGGAATTGTAAATGAAGGAATCGTCTCGACTAATCTGGGTTTAAAAGGAATTCCCGTTCTTGCCGAAACTTTGCAAATTTCCAGAGACTTACATATTCTTGAATATACTGGCGGTAAACTCCATATACCTACCATCTCCTCTGCTCAGTCTGTAGAACTTATAAAAAATGCTAAAGAAAAAGGTCTCAATGTGACTTGCAGCGTTGCAATTGCAAACCTGTTTTTTACAGATGAAATGTTAAGTGAGTTTGATACACATTTTAAAATGACACCACCTTTACGCAATGAAGCAGACAGAGAAGCTTTAATTGCCGGTGTAAAAGACGGTACTATAGATATGGTTTGCAGCGATCATAATCCGCTGGATATTGAGAAGAAAAAAATAGAATTTGATTACGCCTATAATGGCACGCTTGCACAAGAAGCGATATATGGTGCATTGATTACGCTGGTTTCAGAATCGAAGGCTATAAAACTCCTTACTAACGGTCGTAAAAGATTTACACAAGCCCTTGCTCCTATTGAATCAGGGAATGAAGCAAATCTCACTTTATTTTCCGCTAAAGGATCTTACGTTTTTACTGAAAAAGATATTTTATCAAAATCAAAAAACGCTGCTTTTTTAGGCCAAAAATTAAAAGGACGTGTTTATGGAATCCTGGCAAATAATCAGTTTATAGAATCCTAAACATGACAACACAAGAAATTGAAGAAGGCAAAACCACCGCTGTCATTGCATATATGACCTTTGTAGGCGCGCTAATTGCTTTCTCGATAAATGCAGATTCAAAAAATGAATATGCAAAGTTTCATCTTCGGCAGGCAATAGGTATACATCTTATTCAGATATCGCTGGGTCTTATTTTAAGCGGTTTAAATAATTGGCTTATTAGTATTTCCTTCATGATATTTATTGTCGTTCTATGGGTTTATGCTCTTGCTAATGCAATTCAGGGTATTACTAAACCAATACCGCTCGTAGGCGAAAAATTTCAAAAATGGTTCACATTTATTTAATCACATGAGCAACTTACCCTTAGAACATATAATTAGAAAACCCACAGTTAAAACTGAAGGAAAACCACCGTTGCTTCTACTCTTGCATGGTTACGGAAGCAATGAGGACGATTTATTTTCATTTGCACCAGAATTACCTGGGGAGTATTTTATAATTTCAGTACGAGCCCCAAAACCAATGGTTCCTAGCGGTAATGCCTGGTACACTATACACTGGGATGCCACAGACGGAAAATGGTCTGATGATGAAGAAGCTATCGAGGCCCGTGATTTGATCGCACACTTTATAGACGAAGCCATAGTAAAATATGATCTTGATGATAAAAATATAACTCTGGTAGGTTTTAGTCAAGGCACAATATTGAGTTATGCGGTAGCACTCACCTATCCTGAAAAAATAAAAAATGTGCTGGCGCTAAGCGGTTATATTAATCAAGAAATTATCCGGTTAAAACCAGATAAAATCGCCTATAATAAGCTAAATATCTTCGCTTCTCATGGTTCGGTTGATCAGGTAATTCCAGTGGCGGCAGCACGACTTGCACCGCCATTTTTAGAAAATCTTGGTATTACAACGCAATTAAAAGAATATCCCGCAGGACACGGAGTTTTACCTCAAAATTTTTATGATGCTAAAAACTGGCTTGAAGCTCATATGTAGATCACTTATCGCTTAAGAAAAATGATTATTCAAAGGGATTAAAATTGATATAAAACATGCGCTATCTATTATTTTAAAATAGATAAAACAGGCTGACTATGTGCGAAGAATATATTCTTCTTTAAAATGCCTAAAGATTGTGTTTCTATTTTTACATATAAAATAGCGCTATGATACAATCATTAAAAAATAAGCTTTTCTTTTTACTTTCTTCCCTTATAACCCTATCAGCTTTTGCACAAGACGATGATAAAATTAAGGTGACGGGTCACGTAGTCAGTGCAGCTGACAAGAGCAGCTTGCCTTATGTCACCGTTGCTCTACATATTTTTAGCACAGACTCCATTTTCACTGGGACGATTACAGATGATCAGGGTAGATTTATTATAGAAGGTGTCCCAACTGGAAAATACACTCTCAATATATCGTATATGGGCTACACTCCGGCTAATGAAACTTTAGTCGCAAGTGGACTCAATCCTATATTTGATTTTGGTAAGATTGCCATTAACGAATCAGTAGAATCATTAACTGAAGTGCAAATTCTAGCCGATCGTTCTACCGTAAGTGCCGCGCTCGATAAAAAATCTTTTCAGCTTGACCAGAATCTGGCACAGACAGGTGGATCAGTATTAGATGCAATGAAGGCAATGCCCGGTGTGGCTTTTGATCAAGAAGGCAAAGTTGTATTACGTGGAAGTGATAAAGTGGTTGTACTAATTGATGGAAAGCAGAGTAGCCTTACAGGTTTTGGTAATCAAAAAGGGTTGGCTAATATTCCAGCCGCAAATATCGAACGTATTGAGATCATCAACAATCCTTCGGCTAAGTATGATGCAAATGGTTTTGCTGGTATTGTGAATATTATTTATAAAAAGGAAAAACAGACCGGCCTTAATGGCGATATTGGCCTTTCTTTTGGTCTTGGTGCCCTCAACAAACGCAGGGCAGATACTCCTACTGATTTTGGCAGCTATTCGGTAAACCCAAAATTGATCCCCAGTCTAAACCTAAATTACCGTACTGGCAAGCTCAACTATTTTCTCCAGACAGAGTTTATCTTACAGAAAGCGTTACCCAATAATGAGTTTACAACAAGGCTTTATGAAGATGGCCGCACTATTATATCGCAGGTGCCAGAAAACAGAAAACAATTTAGATCCATCATCACTGGCGGGATTGACTGGCAGCTTACCGAAAATGATGCGATGACCTTTTCTGGAATGTATGACCGGGAGAAGCATATTGACACCTCTCAAGTTGCTTTTATCAACCAGAATCAAAATGTGAGTAATCGCCTGTACACCTGGAAGGAGGAAGAGGTCACCAGTTTTATAAATGTAGCGGCCAATTATAAGCACAGCTTTGGCGAGGCTGGACACAGCCTAAGCGCAAATGCCCAATATACGCGTGGTCTGGAGGATGAGAGCTATTTTCTCAATGACAGTTCGGCGGTGCGCATAGGTCGGGATATGACAAACATACGCGCCATAGAGCACACCACCAGCCTATCTACAGATTATGTACAGGCATTAAGCAATGGAAGAGTTGAGATTGGTGCCAAAGCCCGTTTTCGCCGTTTGCCGGTCGATTATACCACAAAAAGGGGAGAAAATAGTATTATTTATCCAGATTTAGGTGATTATTCAAAATGGGACGAAGACCTGATCGCAGGCTACGCAAACTATCTACTTGAGCAGGAGAGATTTGATATTGAGACAGGACTGCGTGCAGAAAACACCGCTGTTAGCTACAAACTCGACCCACAGAATACCTATTACCCCAACAATGACAGTTATTCATATTTTGAACTTTTTCCCAGCGTGCGGTTTACATTTAAGCCTAACCTAACAAATAAAATATCTGTATTCTACAACCGCCGTATTGACCGGCCGGGGGAGCCAGAGCTGCGTATCTTCCCAAAATATGATGATCCAGAACTACTTAAAGTAGGCAACCCGTACCTTAGACCGCAGTTTACTAATTCGTTTGAGGTGGCACACCGTTACAATTGGGGATCAGGCTCACTCTTCACCGCACTTTATTACCGCAGTATTAGAGGCGCATACCAGCGTATATATAGTATTGATGACAGCAACCCTGAGTATGACATCGTCAACAGGATCTACCACAACACGGGCAGTAGCAGCAACACTGGTTTAGAACTTCTTTTTAGTCAGGATATTGCTGATTATTGGGAGCTTTCGGCCACATTTAATGGCTATATCAATAAGATAAATGCTTATGAAGGCACCCTTCTCTTTCCCTATGAAAGGCCTTTTTTTATTGAGGAGTCTAGCAATCCCGCAACTAATTTTAAGATAACCAATACTTTCGCTTTTGCGAAAGCGTGGGAGGCACAAATAAGTGCAGTCTTTTATGCTAAACATAACATTCCACAGGGTGAGGAACTTGCACGATCTTCTATAGATCTAGGCTTCAAGAAATCCTTTTGGGAAAAACGTGCAAGTCTCAACTTGTCTATAACAGATCTTTTTAACCGTTTTGGCCTACGCCAAAATATAAGCGGTAATGGCTTTACTGCCCGGTACGAAAATCTTTACGAGACACAGGTGGTGCGCTTAGGTTTTAACTATAAGTTTTAAATCATATTCCTAATAATTATTATGAAAACATTCAACAAAGTTGCAGAGATAACCTTGTTATTTTGGATTATGAAGATAATCGCCACAACACTAGGTGAAACCATGGGTGATTTTCTTAGTATGACCCTCAATTTAGGTTATCTTACAGGCATAGCTATCACGTTCACATTTTTTGTAATAGTCCTGCTAGTTCAGCTTGCCTCAAAATCTTATATACCGGTAAAATATTGGCTGGTAATCATAGCAACAACCACGTTAGGTACAGAAATTTCAGATTTTATGGACCGCAGTCTAGGCTTGGGGTACACAGTGGGAAGTATTATATTATTATCTCTCTTAATGTTTACCCTTTTTCTTTGGTATAACAAATATAAAAATCTTGAAGTATACCCCATTATTAATCGCAACAAAGAGATTTTTTATTGGGTAGCGATCCTTTTCTCTAATAGTCTGGGCACGGCATTTGGAGACTATTTGAGCGATGTGGTGGGCTTGAGCTACGGGATGGGCGCACTGGTGACTGCAGGAGTCATAACCGTTGTATTGCTATTACATTATTTTACTAGCCTTAACCGTATTTTCCTTTTTTGGGTGGCCTTCATATTCACACGTCCATTTGGTGCAACCTTTGGTGACTTACTTACTAAACCTACCAGTAAAGGTGGCTTAGAACTTGGCACCCTACCATCAACGTTAGTCTCAATCGCCATAATTGGAGTACTAATATACATCTCCCACAGGAAGGAATCAAAGAAACCAGCAGAGGAAATCTCTTAAGATTTGCTTGAAATTTACCTTAGAAAGGTGTTCTACCTTTTATTAATAAAATTAAGGTAATATTAATTTAAAAATGAAATTATGAAAATGTTTAAATTTTTAGGGATCATGCTTTTTAGTGCAACACTTTTTGCGGGTTCTATTAGCAAAGATGTACCAAAAGTGGTAAAGGAGTCTTTCATGAAAAAGTTTCCTAAGGCAAAATCAGTTTCTTGGGATCAGGAGAACCAGTCAGAATGGGAGGCTGAATTTAAAATGGATGGAATGGAATATTCGGCAAATTTCACGAATCAGGGAGATTGGAAGGAAACAGAACATGAAATCAAACAAAATGACGTTCCTCAGAATGTGATGGCTTCTCTTAAAAAAGAGTATTCAGGTTATAAAATCAAAGAATCAGAAATTTCTGAAACTGTTGAAGGTATGGTATATGAATTTGAGGTCAGCAAATCTGGAAAAACAATGGAGGTCGCCATTGACAAAAATGGAAAGATGGTAAAAAAAGAGAAAGCTGGTATGGCTGAAGATAATGATTAAAGTCCTTATTGCTTTTCTCAATTAGTAAAAATGGTTCTATCAATAAAGGTAGGACCATTTCCTTTTATTTAAAGTTTTTTAATCGTTAACCCGTATTCTATGTTTTATTCCACTCAAAATAAACTCCTATTTTCTTACCCTAATAAAAAAATGTTTCTCCTTCTTTTATTTGTTTTGCTTGCCTTAAAATTTTATGGTCAGGATCAAGTTGAGCCTAACAATAAATTTATTGAACATTCTGGTGATGTACTAGCCATTGCCATACCGGTATCTGCCTTTGTAACTACCCTTGTCCTTAAGGATAAGAAAGGTTCTTGGCAATTTGCAGAAAGTGCCGCGATAAATCTCGCCGCTACTTATGCTCTCAAGTATACGATTAACAAGCCAAGACAGGACAATAATGGTCACCAGGGTTTCCCTTCCGGTCACACTTCTACTGCATTTCAGGGAGCGTCCTTTATTCATAGACGCTATGGATTTATATATAGTATCCCAGCTTATGCCCTTGCTGGTTTTACAGCTTTTAGTCGCCTAGATGCAGAAAAACACGATGGTTATGACATCCTCGCTGGTGCGCTAGTGGGCATTGGAAGTACACTACTGTTTACTTCACCTTACGAGCAAGAACACATGGAATTGTCATTTGCCAAAGGAGAAGGCTCTTATTTGTTGGGATTTAAATACAAATTCTGAATAAAGGTTTAAAAGGTAAAAGTCCTGCTCACAATTCATAAAGGAAAAACATGATTTTTCTTAAACCATTATATTAATAGAGCTCTATAGAAAAATAGAATACTTGAGTCACACAATTTAACTAAAACAGGTGCTCTTAAAAAAATTCTGTGGCAGCATAATTAATATTAGTAATTATCTCTTTCTTTACTAAATCCATTGTGGATCAATTATTCCTAAAATTGTTTTATGCTATTCGGTTTATCTTTAGATTTCCTTGACGTTATCTTAAGAATCTAGAATTAAGTAATAGGTTTTAGCCAGAGAACAATATTGAGTTATGCGGTAGCACTCACCTATCCTGAAAAAATAAAAAATGTGCTGGCGCTAAGCAATTATATTAATGAAGAAATTATCCGGTTAAAACCAGATAAAATCGCCTATAACAAGCTAAATATCTTCGCTTCTCATGGTTCGGTTGATCAGGTAATTCCAGTGGCAGCAGCACGACTTGCATCGCCATTTTTAGAAAATCTTGGCAGTGCAGCACAATTAAAAGAATATCCTGTAGGACACGGAGTTTTACCTTAAAATTTTTATGATGCTAAAAACTGGCTTATAAAAAACATGTGATTTTAATTACCTTGAGGATAGATAAGACTCTGCAAATTTTCAAAAGTTATGGCATTATTTGCATCAATATCGTAGCGCAAAAGGAGCTCTCCCCATCTTTTACCATCACTAAAATCTGCAATAATCCATTTGTGATTAAGCACTTTTACTTTATTGATTCTAAAAACGCCAATGGCATTATCATAAGGAATTAAAGGATTTCCTGAAACGCTGTTATTACTTATAATTTCATTGGTGATTTTTTCGCTTAAACTGTCAACTTCAACATTATATTTTTCAAAATAAGTATACGCATTTTCGTTATGGCTCAGGCTAAAATAATTAGCATCCATCATCTCGTCATTAAGTGACATGATACTATCATTTGCATTGCTTAAACCAGTTTTAAGTTTGGTAATTTCTCTTTCTTTGGATTCAAAAATCTTTTTTTCGTTAGCATATTGAAAAACAACTAATAAAGCGGCAAAAAAGAAAAGATACATAAATATCTTATTTCTCATAATTCTAAATGTCTATTACTAGGCCATCATAGGCCAAATGAATATTTTCTGGTAATTTTTTTTCTACTTCCTCATGAAAGCCAAGTAAGTGGCTAATATGTGTAAAATATGCCTTTTTAGGTTTTACTTCTTTAATAAAAGCAATAGCTTCCTCGAGATTAAAATGTGAGTAATGAGGCTCTTCACGCAACGCATTTATTACTATTACTTCGAGATTGCGCAATTTATCAACTTCTTCTGGCGCTACTGTTTTAACATCTGTTAAATAAGCAAAATCATCAAACCGGTATCCAAAAACCTGCAACCCGCCATGCGACACATTTACCGGAGTAATTTTTAACTGCCCCAGTTTAAAGTCTTTATTATTTACAACTTCGTGAATCTCGACTCCTGGTGCGCCGGGATATTTATTTTCGGTTTCAAAAATATAATCAAAGCGACGTTCAAGTTCACCCAGTACACGCCTGTGCGCATATATGGGAATGTTTCCCTGTCTAAAGAAAAATGGCCTTATATCATCTAATCCTGCGGTATGATCTGCGTGCTCATGTGTAAAGAGCAATGCCTCTATATGATTTACATTGTGTGTAAGCATTTGCTGCCTAAAGTCTGGCCCGCAGTCTACAACAATATTTTTATCATTGTCTGTGACAAGTATCGAAACCCTTAATCTTTTGTCTTTTGCATCTGAACTTTTGCAGACTGGGTGGTTACTCCCAATTATAGGTATTCCCTGCGATGTTCCTGTTCCTAAAAATGTTACTTTCAAACTTGTGAAATTTAGAACAAAAGTAGTGTTATTTTTTTGTAAGCCCTATCCTTTTGCTACCTTTGAAACGTTACTTCAGACGTTGCCCTACACTTAAAAAATTGCACTATGCCCATTACAATTCAAGGTGATAAAGAGTTTGAAAACGTACCCTCAATACATAATAAGGCGTTACGTGTCAATCTCAACGAAAATATTTATGGCACTTTTGCCGAAATAGGTGCCGGACAAGAAACTGTGCGCCATTTCTTTAGAGCCGGTGGCGCCAGCGGTACTATTGCAAAAGCCATGTCTGCGTATGATAAAGATTTTAGCGATGCCGTCTACGGTATTGAGGAGGATCGCAGATATGTTACCGAGGCCCGACTTAAAAAAATGCTTTCTCATGAAACAAATCTTCTTGAAAACCGAATTTCGAGAGAGAAGCATCCTAATAAAATATACTTCACTTACGCTAATACGGTAGCCACTATAGATTTTGCTAAAAAATTTAAAGGTCACGGCTGGGTAGGCATTAAATACCAGGTAGAACCTCAATCTGAATTTAATGAGATTATCTTACACGTGAGATTTCATGAGAATGATGCGAGATTGCAGCAACTTACATTAGGAAAATTAGGCGTAAACCTTATTTATGGGGCTTATTATAAGTATGATTCTCCTAAAAAATTATTGCGCTATTTGTACGATCATGTAGATAAAGATCAAATAGAAATAGATATGATCAACTTTTCAGGAGCGATCTTTGAAAAAGTTGATAATAGATTAATGAGTCTGCAGCTATTAAAAAATGGCTTTACAGATGCAGTTATGTTCGGCCCTGATGGTAATAATATTCTGGCTGCTAAAATCCTGTATAAAAAGAATATTCTCGCATTACGCGGAAGCTTTAGACCGGTTACTAAAGTAAATATGGATATGTACCATAAGTCACTTGAAATTTTTCTGAAGGAAAACAGGGTAAAAGAAGAAAATACTGAGGTTTTATTTGAAATAACGCTTTCTAATCTTAGAGCAGAAGGTGAAATTGACGAGGAAGATTTTATGGATCGGGCCAGATTATTATGCAGTCTGGGACAAACCGTAATGATCTCAAACTATCAGGAATATTATAGGTTAGTTGAATTTTTCTCCAGATATACTAAAGAGCGTATGGGCTTAGCCATGGGTGTTAATAACTTGGTAGATATCTTTGATGAGTCGTATTACCGTCACCTGAGTGGTGGTATTCTTGAAGCGTTTGGAAAATTATTCTTTAAAGATTTACGTGTTTACTTATACCCAATGCAGGATCCTGAAACTGGCGAATTCACTACTAGTGAAAATCTAAAAGTTCATCCTCGTATGAAAGAGTTATACAAATTCTTTAAATACAATGGTCGCGTTGTAGATATTGAAGATTTTAACCCAGATATACTTACAGTGTTCTCAAGAGAAGTTTTACGTATGATATCGCAGGGAGAAAAAGGATGGGAAGAAATGCTTCCCGAAGGTATTCCCGAAATAATAAAAGATCAAAATCTTTTTGATTATAAAACAACTACTGTAGAACAAGATTAATTTTAATAGTTAATAGATTACAAAAACTCCTCCCACAAAGAGGAGTTTTTTATTTCATAGAAATCGATTGTAATTATTACTAGTACTAATTAACAGAAATACCAAACAAACAACAAAACATCGTTTAAATACATTATTTAACGATTAAATGTTAAATGTTTAATCGCAATTAGGCTTTATATACTTCTATTATATATATTTGATTCATAATAAATACAGGCGTCCCCAATCTGTTCATTATGAAAAAAAAGCTACCAAATCATTTAAAATTATATTGTGCTATATTTCTTACAATTTTATTTCAAGCTAATTATGCTCAACCCGTAGAAAAAGCAGTAGATAATATCTTTACTACACTATGGCAAAATCTAAATAATGATGGTTTTAATGCTCAGGTTTCAGGTATTGGTCGTTATGACCTACTAACTCTAAACAGAAAACAATCGAAAACTGCAGATTTTAATAATTTTCTTAAAATTGGGTTAGCAGACACTATAATTTCAAACGCTACAGTTCAAAGTAGTTTCTCTCATAATAAAGATTTTTTAATCTGGGCTAATAATAACGCTCCCATTTCATCAGAAAAAAATCTGCAAATTGATTTAAGTTCCGGTATTACTGCCGTCAATTTGACAACCGAACTCAAATGTATTCCCATTGGCAGAATATGGAAGGTTGCTGAGTTCTATGAAAAGGGAAATGGAATTCCTTCGGTTAAGATATCAATCCCAATGAATGCATTATCTGAAGTTAGTACGACGGGAGGTAAATATCTTATGCTTATTTCTGATAATGCTCAATTTGACGAAACCACACCATTTGTTATTCTGACCAACAACAACGGAAATCTTGAAACTGTTTATAATTTTGAGAATACAAAATATATCACTTTTGCCTATGCCCCTGAGAAAAAATTAGCGCGTTCAGTAAAATTTGATGGTATTGATGATTTTATGGATGCCGGCAACAGTTTAAATTTAGCACAAAGTTTTTCTATTTCAGCATGGATTAAACGTACCGGTAATGGAGTTTTAATTTCAAAAAATAACACTGAGCAAACCGAAGGTTATCAACTCTCCATCCGCTCAGATATGCATGCTGAATTTAGTTTTTTTAATCAAATAAAGAATTCGGTTATTTCTTCTATAGCAATTCCTGAGGAGGAATGGCATCACATCGCCGTTACATATGATGGAACACAGATGAAAATGTACATTGATGGTGTATTAGACACGCAGAAAACGGTTAAAAATTTACCGGTTCCCACATCAAACCCTTTTCTCATAGGTGCATCAGGCGGAAATAATCCCTCATTGTTTTACAATGGAAATATTGACGAAATACGAATTTGGAATATTTCACTAAATATTGACCAGCTAAGGTTTTTAATGAATCAGGAATTACCTTTTTTAAAAAACGACCCAAATAACGCTATAATCCCCCAAAATCAATCAAAAACTGGCTTTTCTATTCCGTATTCAAATCTTGTTGCATATTATCCTATGAAAACGTATGCTTATAGCACGACGATGGATGAATCTGGAAATGAGAATACGTTAACATTAAAAAATATAAATACTGTAGATCTGCAAACCGCCCCACTCCCGTACATTTCGAAAGCAGATGGAGACTGGAATAAGAAAGAAACCTGGGTTAATGGATCGTATCAAACCTTGCCCAATGCAAAATCTCTTGTAGATCCTGACCTAATTATTGACTGGAATATCGTAAAAACAAAGCATAATGTTAATGTTAGTCTTAATACCAAAGTTTTGGGTCTTATTATAGAATCAAACGAACTGTCTTTAGTAAATGACAATAAAATTGAAGTAACCAGATATCTCAAACTTAACGGAATCTTAAATTTAGAAGGTGACGCACAACTTATTCAAACAGAAAATAGTCTTCTTGACAAATCAAGTATAGGCTCTCTTATAAATCCACATAAAGGCAGCGCAGATCTTTATAGCTATAATTACTGGTCATCACCAGTAAGTCCAGAAAACAGAAGAGAAAACAACAGAGACTATTCTATAAAATATATTTTAAAAGATGGAAATTCAGGTAGGTTAAAAAACCTGAATTTTACAGGTGGTTATGACGGCAGTGCAGGTAATCCTGTAACAATAAGTGCATACTGGTTATATACTTTTAGAAATTTACCAGATGGAAAGTCTGACTGGAAATATGTAGGCGAAAACGGAAAAATAGATGTAGGCTTAGGATTTACTATGAAAGGCCCGG
>JBALXG010000002.1:0-21871 GCA_036961055.1 Leeuwenhoekiella sp.
GCCCAGAACGGTGCTTTTTATCCTTTCTTATAAACTGTAAGCTTTTGTTATCTTGCCGGGATAATTAATGTCTATGCCCATTGCTAAAATTGCCATTGCCTTTTATAATCTTGAGAATCTTTTTGATACTACTAACGATCCCAATATACTAGATGATGATTTTACGCCCAACGGCGATTTAAAGTGGAATGATTCCCGCTACGCGAAAAAGCTCAAGAAATTAAGTGAAGTTATTTCGCAGTTGGGGCAAGAAGATACGCACCACATGCCAAGTCTGGTGGGCGTGGCCGAAGTTGAGAATAAAAAGGTTCTACAGGATTTGGTTAACCAAAGCGCATTAAAAGAAGGAGATTACGATTTTGTACATTACAACTCACCTGACGAGCGCGGAATAGATACCGCATTGTTATACCGTAAAGCAGATTTTGAAGTGATTTCGGCTAAAAACATTACCCTTTTAGTTGATAATGCACCCGGAATACGAGATTTTACTCGGGATATATTATATGTAAATGGTAAACTGAAAAATGTTGAAGTTCATATTCTTGTAAATCACTGGCCATCCCGTCACGATACTGGTGCAGCAACCGAATATAAAAGGATTATAGCTGCTAAGAAAAATCGGGAAATTATTGACAAAATCAGGCAAAATGACCCAAATTCCCGTATCATAATTATGGGTGATTTTAATGATGATCCTAATAGTGAGGCTGTAAAAAATCATCTGGTTAAAAATGATTTATACAATCCTATGGTCTTTTTACTTACGCGTTATGAAGGTTCTTTAAATCATCATTTTAAGTGGCATCTTTTTGACCAGATTATTCTATCTAATAGCTGGATGAAAACACATGACAATGCATTAGAATATGAGAAATCAGATATTTTTAATAAACATTTCCTAACCGAATATGAAGGAAAATTCAAAGGCAATCCTTTTCGTACGTATGCTGGTGAGAATTATTTGGGTGGTTTTAGCGACCATTTCCCGGTGTACACGATCTTTAAATGTGAAAACTAATTAAGATTGCTCCCGTTTTCCTTTAGCTTTCGCCGGATTTCTGGGAGGCATAGGTCCTCTTAAGTGAATGATGAGGCCATCAAGAAAATTACGCAGAAACTGATCACCGCATTCTACATATTTAGGATGATTCTCATTTCTGAAAATTGCACCCAGTTCACTTTTAGAAACGTTGAAATCTGCCAGCGCGCATATTTTTACGATATCATCGTCACGTAGTTTATGCGCTACACGTAATTTTTTAAAGACATCATTGTTTGTAAGACCCATATTGCAAAGGTATCTTTTTCCTTTAAAATATAATTTTTGCTTTGAAATTTAAAATAGAATATGTTTTAATACTTATTCATAACATCGGCTATTTGTTTAGTATCAATATATTGCTTGAAGTTTGTGACTTTTCCATCATTAATTGTCCATAAATGGGCAAACTGAGCGTTAATAATCCCGCCATTTTTTCGGCATGTAGCCTTATATCGTCCTGTACTCAGCACAGTATTACCTGCCATTGCATAAACTTTGAGTTCGGTAATATTCCAGTTTTTCCATTCCCTATGTAAACGGTTAAAAACACCATTCATAACGGCATTTTTACCTTTATAAATATCATTTCCAGAATGTTGTATAGGATCACCATCATTCCATATCACGTCATTATCTAATGCGTTTGCAACTTCATGTTCATTTTTTTTAGTAAAAGAGCTGTAGATTTTGGCAATTATCTCAACATCAGAAGGGATCACCGCCAGTTTCTTTAAACCTTCATAATTTGTGGTAAAACTTAATTCTTCAGCAAGTTTGCCCTGCCACTCATTAGTATAGACATAAAGCTTATCACCATTTTGCGCATGTACAATGGCAGCGATTGAAAGCGACGCCAGAAGTAAAATTGATTTGAAGAGTTTCATAATCTTGTGTTTGTAGAATCATAAAAGATTTTTATAATTTCCTTGTAAAGAGATATATTACAAGCTTAGAGGATACTTATAAGACAGTAAAAATCTGTAAGTGTTACATTTTCAAGGTCTTATTTTAGTTAATTAACAATAAATCATGGGGGTTTTTTAGAATACTTTCTTTTTTATTATAAATTTCCTTCAATTTTAGTAAATTTTAAAGGGGGTAAAGACCCTTAAAATATCTTTTATGAAAACACCTGTAAAGCTTTCGGTTAATGGAAAAGAGCATGAAATAGAAGTTGAGCCTGACACACCTTTGCTGTATGTTTTGCGAAATAATTTAAACCTCAACGGACCAAAATTCGGTTGCGGTTTACAGCAATGTGGCGCCTGTTATGTGCTGCTAAATGGTGTTGCGCAACCTTCATGTGGTATTCCTGTGCGTGCAGCGGCAAGAGCAAAAATTACAACTCTTGAAGGACTGGCATCGAGTGATGGAAATTTACATAAAGTACAACAGGCTTTTGTAGATGAGCAGGCGGCACAATGCGGTTACTGTTTAAATGGACTGGTGATTTCATCAGTTGATCTGCTTACAAATAATCCTGATCCATCTGATGCTGAAATAAGAGAAAAGCTGGAGCGAAATATTTGCCGTTGCGGTATTCATTCTCGTGCGATACGAGCAGTCAAGAAAGCTTCAAAAACTTAAGAGATGAGCGAAATTCATAACGAAAGCAGGCGAGGTTTTATAAAGAAAATTGGTTATCTCAGCGTAGGTTTTTCACTTTTGGGAAATCATGCTTTTTCCTCAAATTTTTATACTGAAACAAGTAATAATTTACCTCCAGATGATCAGATCAATGCCTGGCTAAAAATTTTAGAAAATGGAAAAATTGAAATTTTAACCGGGAAGCATGAGTTAGGGCAAGGTATAAGTGTTGCATTAAAACAGATTACCGCCGAAGAGTTAAATACTGAAATTAAAAATATCACTTTAAAACTTGCGGAAACAGACGTAACTCCCAATGAATGGTTTACTGCCGGAAGTGCATCTATTGAATCCAGCGGAATGTCGATCAGAAATGCGGCAGCTTCCGCAAGGGAAATTCTTCTAAAGAAAGCCGCTGCTTTGTGGTCTGTTGATGTAAACGAAATTAACCTGGAGAACGGCAAAATTTTTTCAGCCGAAAAAACAATATCATTTTATGATCTTCTCAATGGTGAACAATTTGAAGAAAAAGCCTTTAAACCTGATCAATATCTGGCAAAAACAGTCAGAAAATGGGTGGGGAAACCCGTTTTTCGCACAGAAATAGAAGATATAATTAGAGGGAAAGAGGTTTATGTGCAAGATCTTAAATTTCCTGATATGGTTCACGCTCGGGTGGTAAGACCTTCAGGCTATACTTCAAAGTTGCAATCACTTGATGAAAGCTCAATTAAAGAAATTCCCGGATTTTTAAAACTGGTCAAAATAGGAAGTTTTATAGGTGTTATTGCTGAAGAAGAATATCAGGCTGTAAAGCTTAAAAACTCGGTAAAAGCACTAACAAAATGGGAAAACGACACAAGCCTTCCGGTCGATATTCCACTTAAAGAATATTTAAAAACATTGCCTGCAGAAACTCAAATCGAAGAAAATAAAGGCAGTTTTCAAACTGCAATTAACGACGCTCAAATTATACACAGCGCATCCTATTCCAAACCTTATATTATGCACGCCGCAAATGGACCCAGCTGCGCGGTAGCTTATTTTAAAGAAGGGCAACTTCAGATTTGGTGTCATAGTCAGGGCGTTTATCCGCTACGAAAATCTATTGCGAGTCTTCTTGATATTAAAGAAGATTATATTCATATTAAAGCAGTGTCCGGTAGTGGTTGTTATGGCCATAATGGTGCAGATGATGTAGCTGCAGAAGTTGCTCTCATCGCTCAGAATTATCCCGGCAGACATATCAGATTACAATGGATGCGTGATGACGAGCATGGGTGGGAGCCTTATGGTACAGCTATGATTATGGAATTAAAAGCAAGCCTGAGCTCAGATAGTAAAATAGAAGGCTGGAAATATGATTTCTGGTCAGATGGTCATAGTACAAGACCTACAGGAGATGCAAATAGTTTATTGCCTGCGCGTTTTCTTGATCGTGGTCACGGAGTTCCGGTAAGCGGTTTTAAAGGAGGGGCAGTGCGTAATTCTGTGCCGTATTATGATATTGCTAATTTGGAAACCACTTCTCATATTTTTGAAGGACCGCTGCGTAAATCTGCTTTAAGAGGACTAGGCGCTTATGCTAATGTTTTTGCAATTGAATCTTTTATGGATGAGCTCGCCTATAAAGCTCAGGTAGATCCTGTGACTTTTCGTCTAATGCATTTAAATGATGAGCGAGCGAAAGAATGTATAACTAAATTAAAGAACAAAACAAAAGCTATTAAATTAAGCCACAACGAGGGTGTGGGTTATGCTTTTGCCCGTTATAAAAATGAAGCCTCTTATTGTGCTGTTGCCGCTCAGGTTGAAGTAAACCGTACAAACGGAAGTGTTTTAGTGAAGAAAATGTGGGCTGTTATTGATCCCGGAGAATGCATTAATCCAGATGGCTTAAAAAATCAAACCGAAGGTGGAATGATACAATCTGCCAGTTGGGCTTTAAAAGAAGAGGTGAAATTTGATGAAAATCACATCACAAGTCTTGACTGGAATAGTTATCCCATTTACCGTTTTACTGAAACGCCTGAAACAGATGTAGAGGTTATTGATAACTTTAATGAACCACCATCGGGAGCTGGTGAGGCGGCTCAGGGACCGGCTACAGCGGCAGTTGTAAATGCCATTTTTAATGCCACCGGTGTACGTATAAGAGATTTACCTGTAAACAAAGATCTCCTCGTTTTAACATAATAATTATAAGTTCTAAATGATAATGAAACGTTGTAAAAATGTTAGCGTGCGTTAAAATATACTTGTAATCGGAATTTTTTAGTGATTTTTGCCGATTAAACGTGAATCATACCTCAGATTATATGCTATATAATATTACTCAAAATTACAATAAACATCTTATAAAACTGCTTAATTTTACGCTGTTGTCATTATTACCGGCAATTGGTGTTGCACAGGAAAAGACCGATAATACAGATAAAAAAGAGGTTTCTCAGACCTTATATTTTACTGCGAATACAGGTGATGAAAATTCAGCGGTTTCAGAAAAGATTCTAACAGAAATTAGTAAAGCTTCGCAAGGGGATAAGGATGCAACGTTTGTGCTTCTGGGCAATCTCACTTCTAAAGATGGTTATCCCAAAGATAAAGACAAAAGAAAAAAAGTAGAAGATTATCTTAAAACTACCTTGCTCGAGCCGCTTAAAGATTTTAATGGGAAACTCATTTTTAATCCGGGTGTGAATGAATGGAACAAAGAAGGACAAGAAAATATTGATGACATGGAATCCTTTTTACAGGATAACAGCAAAGCAAAATTCTGGCCTAATGACGGGTGCGCTTCAGAAAGTGAATCTCTAAATGATGATGTTGAACTTGTTATGGTAGATTCTCAATGGTTTTTAGGAGATTGGGATGATTATCCATACATTAATAACAAGTGTGAGATTAAAACAAGAGATCAGTTTCTCATAGAGTTTAAAGACGATCTAAAAGATAATCAGGGAAAAACTGTAATTGTAGCCGTGCATCAGCCTATTATGAGCAGCACAAAGCAAGGTTTTTTTGGTATAATGGGAGGTTTTTCGCCGCAGGCTTATCAAAATCAGGTAAATGATATGTTTCGTGGTCAATTAGAAACTATTGCAAGTGAATTTAAAGATATCATATTTGTTTCCGGGAACGATCGTAACCTTCAGTTTCTTGAAGATGATGGAATTCCACAAATAATTAGTGGTACCGCTACAACAGACACACAAAAAGCAAATCCACAAGAGAAAAAGGGACATTTTGCTTCCACTAAAAACGGTTATGCAAAACTCACTGTTTATAAAGATGGCAGCTCTGAAGTTAAATTTTACGAAGTCTCAGATGGCGGTGCCAATGAACTTTTCAGCAAAAAAATTAAAAGCGAGCGCACAAAACTTGCAGATGTAACCTTTCATAAGAAAAACGAATTTGGCTCAACTTTTAAATCTTCGGTTTATACTAAAGAAGAAACAGATAAAAGTGCTGGATATAAGTTTTTCTGGGGCGATCATTATCGTGATGTTTATAGTGAGGAGATAGAAGTGCCTGTGCTTTTTCTCGATACTTTACCGGGAAGTCCCAGGGCAATTTCAGAAGGCGGGGGTCACCAGTCAAGATCGTTGCGTCTCATAGATAACGATGAGCACGAGTATACAATTAGAGAGCTACGCAAAAGTGCTGTGCGTTTTATACAGTCTACTATTTCAAATCATTATATAGAAGATTATATGCGCAATACGGTTGCAGAAAGCGTGGTACAGGATTTTTATACAACTGCCCATCCTTATGCTCCCTTTGCTGTAAATGGTATTATGGAAACGCTTGATATCGCGCACGCAAATCCTAAAGTTTATTATATCCCAAAACAACAGGCGCTAGGTATTTTTAATAAGGATTATGGCGATAAACTCTATATGTTAGAAGAGCATGTGGGTGATGAGAATAAGTCATTTAAAACCTTTGGTGATCCAGATGATATTATTAGCACTGCAGATATGTATCTTAAAGTGCAGAAGAATAAAAAATCATATGTCGATGAACCGGCATATATTAAAGCCAGACTTGCAGATATGATGATGGGAGACTGGGACAGGCATTATGACCAGTGGCGCTGGGCAGAATATGAGCAGGAAGATGGCCGAAAAATGTACAAGCCCATTCCCAGAGACAGGGATAATGCTTTTTCTAAATACGACGGACTCGTTTTAAAATTACTAAAATTAGGTGTTGTAGATTTTAGATTTATGCAGTCTTATGACAAAGATTTAAAAAGTGTAAAGTGGTTTAATTTTGAAGGTTATCCACTGGATAAAGCGTTTATCAGAAATTCTGACTGGAAGGTGTGGCAAGATGAAGTTGCGGCTATTCAAGCTGCATTGACAGACGAAAAAATAGATGAAGCTTTCGCTGAAATTCCAGAAGACACTAAAGATGAAAGTATTGTAAAAATTAAGGAAATACTACGAAAAAGGCGAGATAATCTGCAGGAAATCGCGCAGCAATACTATGACCACCTCAATAAATACGATGTTGTTTTAGGAACAGAAAAAGATGATGATTTCCTGATTACAAGAAAAGCAGATGGTGTTACTGAAATTCAGATTTCGCGAAAAGATTCTGTGGTTTACAACCATGTTTATAATGCCGATTTAACTAAAGAAATCTGGATTTATGGACTTGACGGAGATGATAATTTTAAAGTGACGGGGAATGGTGATCATCTTATAAAACTGAAGGTTTTAGGAGGAGAAGAACATGATATTTATGATTTTGAAAATACCACTAAAGTAAAATTGTACGATTACAAGAGTAAGAAAAATACAATTGAAAATCCGGCTTCACACAAGTGGCTGGTAGATTCATATGACATCAATAATTACAATCCTAAGAAGAGAAAGTATTCTCAAAATGTAATTATGCCTGCTCTTGCTTTTGATCCGGATAGCGGACTCTTAATTGGCATTAACGACACGTTTACTACTTACGGGCTGGCAAATAATCCGTTTTCTACGCAACATGCTTTTCAGGCAGGGTTTTATTCAGCCACAAGAGGATTTTCATTCTCGTATAAAGGAGAGTTTGCTCACGTTTTTCATAACTGGAATTTAGGAATTGATGCTTTTGTAACGAGCCCTCAATACACAATTAATTATTTTGGTTTAGGAAATGAAACACAATATGATGATGATGCCGTTGATATTGATTACAACAGAATGAGTTATCAATACATAAGTCTTGCACCTTCACTTAAATGGTCTAACCAGCGCGGAAGCAGTTTTTATGTAAAAGGTATCGCAGAGTCTGTTGAAGGTGAATACAAACAAAACGAAGTTGCCGGTGAGTTTTTTACTCCAGATGATGCCGTTTTTGATCATCAGTATTATGCAGGTGGTGAGGTAGGTTATCAATATACTACAAAAAGAGAATTAATTGCTTTCCCACGACGCGGGATGCAGTTTGATATGGTAGCAGGATACAAAAGTAATGTTGACAACCATGATAATAGGTTTGCTTATTTAAAACCTACAGTTTCTGTAGATTATCCTTTACATCGCAGCGGTATGGCTGTGCTTGCTACAAAAATAGGAGGTGAGTTTCTTCTGGGTGATAATTATGAATTTTATCATGCCGCAACAGTGGGCGGAAATACAAACATAAGAGGATATAGAAATAATCGTTTTACAGGCAAATCTGCTTTTTATCAAACCACAGATCTAAGAGTAGGTGTAGCACAGTTTAGAACCAATTTTATTCCCATAAGGATGGGTGTAAGCGCCGGGTTTGATTATGGTCGCGTCTGGACAGAAGATGATACTTCTAAACAATGGCACAACAGTTATGGAGGCTCTGTGTTT
This sequence comes from Leeuwenhoekiella sp., assembly GCA_036961055.1. Classification (GTDB taxonomy): domain Bacteria; phylum Bacteroidota; class Bacteroidia; order Flavobacteriales; family Flavobacteriaceae; genus Leeuwenhoekiella. The sequence goes on from JBALXG010000002.1 coordinate 8,473, forward strand.
GTAAACGGTTTTAAAGCTATAACTGCAAATATTGGTCTGTATCACAGCGATGAAGGCAACCGTCTTTTAGTTAATTTAGGATTTTCATTCTAACCTGAATAAAAACTAATTACGGGCTAAGCTATGGGCTTAGCGTGGTTTTGTACTAAAGAAACTGGTAAATGAAAATGCGCGGGATACTAGATAAAGATAGAAAGCTATATCTTTATTTAATCATCTTAGGAAGACATTGGATTTATATGTATTTGACCTCCAATTGCTTTTAAAACTTTCATTATAGTCGCAAATTGAGGTTTTGCTCCATCAGACAATGCTTTATACAAACTGGGTCTGCTCAATCCTGTTTCTTCAGATATTTTGGTCATTCCTATTGCTTTTGCAACGTGTCCAATTGCATTAATTATATCGGCATTATCTCCTTCTTCCAGAACAGTGTTAAGATATTCTGCAATCATTTCTTTATTGTCCAAATAATCAGCTATATCAAATTTTGAAGTTCCCATTGTTTTATTTGTTCAATTTGTTCCAGATTTCTTTTGCTTTATTTATGTCTTTCTGTTGAGTTGACTTATCTCCACCAACTAGTAAAATAATAATTTTCCCATCTTTTCCTTAAAATAAACCCTGTAGCCTTTTCCGAAATTTATTCGTAATTCCCTAATACCCTCGCCTACAGGTTTGCAATCTCCAAAGTGTTCATCATTTTCTATTTTTTGAATTCTAAAAAGAATTTTTGCTTTGCCTTTTAAGTCATTTAGCTTTCTCAGCCACTTATCAAATTCAACTGTTTTCTCAATAAAGTACATAAAACACTGTATCTACTTGGATACAAATTTAGATTAAATTTTTCATTTTAGCATTATTTATCAAAGTTTCCCATTCGAGTGAGATTATGTATCATTATACTGTAAAAGCTTCTCTTTTTGGTTAAAAATCGGGCTAAAGAGGCTATTAATCGGCGGTGATTTTTATATTATCCAGTTCATAAGTGCCATCATTTGCGTCCCTGCCATTTCCCATAAACTTAAAAGCTATATATGCCGTTCCGCTCTCGCACGAAAGATCAACCTGCCCAGAACCATACCAGTCACCAAAATTATCATTATCCTGAGTGACATAAGCGTCTGAAAGTATTCCCCAGGTTGAGGTTGAAATTGTTTCTGGCAAACCGTCCCAATCTTTAGAAATTAAAATTTCAAGTTCGCTGCCATCTGCAAAACTATTTGACGTTTCAAAATGTAATCTGGCTGAAGGATTTAAGCTTAAATCTACCGCAGGAGTTATTAACCAGGCAATCGTGCTCGCGTCACCAGATGAATAGGAATCAACTCTTGCCGAAATTCCCTGAGAGGCATTTGAATCTGCTGCTACATAAGCTTCCCATTCAACAGAGCCGGCTTCAGTATAATTTGTCCACCCATTACCGGTGATAGGTTTGTTTTTCTTCTGCTCTTCAAAGTCATCTTCAAAAATAACTTTCGCTCCGGGCGCTGCTGCGATTCCGCAGGAAAGAGCAAGAGGATCACATCTGCTTTCGTTTTCAAAATTAATATCAGCCGGCGAGTTTACCGCAACAACATAAAACTCGTCATAGAAATCTCGGGAAAGTATTCCGTTTACAGTTCCGCTGCCCTGCGGTAAAAGCAGTGCTTTAAAGTCAGAATAGGTGCTTGTACTTAAAATTGTTTTGGCGTGCTCATCACAACTTTCAAGAATGCGCTCACCATCAAACTCATCTGTAGCTTCAGAAGCGAATGTTTTTCTGTTTTCGCCCAAAGCCACTTTTCGGTTAAACTGAACGTTATTTAGCTGAATAAAGAGGTTTTCTTTTTCGTCTGAAAAGTCGGTTATCGAGAGTTTAAGAGGAATAATTTCTGAAACCTCAGTTGAGCGAATTATATATTCATCAAGTAATGAAGACTGCAGCGGCGCAATAGTGCCGCCATCACGTATGCCAAGTTGAATTGTGCCATTTTCTGTTGCCGCAGTAAGACCTGCTAGTTTTATGTAAATCTTTCTGCCGAATTCATATTTTGTAAAAAGCGGATTCACATCTACCTGCATCACAATTCCTGCAGTGGGATTTTCCGGTTTATCCTGAAGCACGATTTCTTCAAAAAAATTTCCGCCTTCATCGCTACTTATAACGTAGCCTTCCATATAATCTGTGGTTTCAGTGAAGGTGTAAATGCCATCTTCAATTTGAGCAACACTTCCTTTTACTGCCGAAATACTTATTATATTTCCTGGAATTTCGGGCTCACTTATAGTTATGTCAGGAGTATTATAATCATCATTGTGGACGCAGGAAGCCAAAGTGAAAATTATAAAAATCAAAAAACACATTTTGCTCTTTACCGAAAAAGTTGTTTTAAAATCTGACATAAAAATTGAGATAATATGTTGGACCATAACCTGAGAAATAACGATTGCCAAAAAGTGGCGTTTTACGCCGACTTTCTTCTATTAAACCCCGATAATCGCTAATGCGGGAATCTTCAAAACCACCGGTTCTGTAATCTGTATTTAAAACATTGTTGATGACGGCAAAAAATCCCACAAAGTAATCATCGATACGCCAGGATTTTCCGCCAATAATATTTACCAGAAAGTAATCATCAAGTTTTTCCTGCTGCAATAATTGCCTTCCCACAGAATCATCATAAGCGTTAATTGGCAGACCATCGCTGTCTGTCGTAAAAGCGTCAGAACGCCTTAAATTACTGACGTCTACATATGCATTTGCGAAATAATTTGTGGTTGTACCTACAAACCAGTATTCAGGATCTCGATATTCAAAACCAAACTGCATTGCGGTTTCCGGCCCGCTGGCGAGATGATAATTTTTGAGTTTTGTCGTGCCGTCGCCATAAGTTAGCCGGCCTTCAATATCGTCGCTGGTAAAGTAGATATTTGGGTTGTTTTGATAGGTATTTTGACCAACCGCTATAGCAGATTTTAGCTTAAAAGTGGTGGTTATTTGTGCTTCGACACCTAATTCTGCACCCAGATTTCGCCGTTGTATATTCGTCAAAATTTCCTGTACAAAAGCGTAGCCTTCATTAACGCCCTGAGCAGATTGTGTGTAGAAAAATGAAAGGTCACTGCCATTTGCCATGTTGATAAAATAGCCCGTGAGCCTGGCATTTATGAGCGGAGATCTGTAAATATAACTCGCGTCTATAGTGGTTATTTTTTCAGAAGAAATTCCATTTACCACATCATTATTTTGACGCGAGTTGCTAAACGTGTTTCTTATGGTAGGCGCTTTAGAAAAATATGCCGAATTAAAATCAAACAAATGCCGGCCGCTAAGTTTGTAAGTTCCTCCGGCTTTTACACCGAAAGAAGTGAAATTCAGTTTTTCACTTTTGCCAAAGGATCTGTTTCCCGGGTAATATCCATTTTCATAAAGTCCGTTACGTTGATATGTTGCGACACCTAATTTTGAACCAAAATATATGTCGGCTTTTTTAAGTTTAAGCTGAAGCTGTGCAAAACCATCTGCAGTTAGCGCATGAATATTGTAGTTGTATTTATAGCGATAACCTTCGGTTACCAATCTGTTTCTGTTGCGCAGGTCGCTTTGGGCCAGATTTCCTTCTGTAGTAATATCATCTTCGGCAAAACTGTCAATATCCAGATAACCAGTTCCTCCTAATAAATCTTCAATTCTGGCGTAGTTTGCGCTTTGCAAGTCATTAAAATTAAATGTGGCGTTGAGGTCGAGGTTTTTCCTAATTTTTGACCGATAATTGGTGTTAAAAGTCAGTTTTTTATCATTAGTCACATCTGCCTGAAGGGCATAAATACTGTTTCCTCCATTATTTCCTGCCGTATTATTTTCCGCGTAAAGCGAGTTCCAGTTTAATTGACCATCATCAATAAAGCTTTGCTCTGCGAGATAAGCATTTTGATAATCTGCTGCGGTGGGATTTTGATCGCGTAAAAAATAACTGGGTAGATTTTGGTAATAATTAGGAGAAGGATTCCGAGCTCCGCCTAAATAACTTTCCTGTCCATCTGTAGTAATTAACTGCGTGCCACCATTATCAAGCCTTGTATTTGCGATAGTGCCAAATTGATAAGCGACATTTGTATTTAAACGTGTGCTGTCATTAATCTGCCAATAATGATTGAGCATAATCACCGGCTGTTTTATTTCGCGCATGCGTGAATTGCGTTTTTCACCATCTAAATAGCCCCAGTTGGGATTGTATTTTGAACCCTTTAATTGATAAACCTCATCTGTTAACGCGGTGCTTCTTCCACGTCGGTTTGGCGTATAAAAGGAGGATAAATTGAGACTGTGCTGATTGTTTAATTTTTTCTCAACTGCCAGGAAAATTGAATTTGCATCGTAAAGCGTCCCATTTATGTAGCCTTCATTGCCATATCGTCTTGAGACTAGGGTTGAAAACGCCCATCCCTTTTGTGACAAGCCGGTATTATAACTGGCCATTAAGCGGCCGGTATATGTTTTATTAGAAGATGCATAAGACACACGACCTCCGCGACGATATTGTGAAGCACGCATAACAATATTTGTGGTGCCGGCGAGGCCGCCAAAAGTATAATCGCTGGCTGATATCCCCATTGTAAATTCCTGATTGCGTTGCGCATCATTAAGGCCGCCCCAGTTTGCCCACTGTGGTCTGCCGTTAAAAATTTTATTCATTTCGATGCCATTAATGAGAATTTTACCGTTCTCACTTCCGAGGCCTCGAGGCCGAAAAAAGGTCGCGCTAAAGTCATAGGCGGCCGCATTTAAGAAAACATCTTTTGATGCGGTAAGTAAACCGGAGATATTATAATCTGCCTGCTCGTCATCTCCGTTAAGCGCATCATCTTCAAGAGTAATGATGCCAATGTCACTTTGCTCTGCTGCAACATTTATTTCTAAAGGAATAGCATCAAACTTGAGGTTTTGCCCATTTTGTAGTAGAATAGGAAGGTTTTTGGTTATATAACCCGATTTTTGAAGGGTTAAAGTGTGATTTCCCTGAAGATCAAGATTAATAGAAAATAAACCTTCAGCATTTGTTTTTAAGTATTCGCTTTCATCTACAAGAACGGCAACATGAGGAATAGGCTCAAATGTCATTAAATCTACAATCTTCCCTTCGATTTTATATTCCTGACTTTGTACAGTCACAACTGTGAAGAGGAATATAATAAAGAGGAATGAATGCTTCATTTAAATAATTAGAAGAATTTACGGCGACTAAACTATCTGATTTTTATACTAGTATAAAATTTTATATTTTGTAATTATATAATATTTTTATGAAAAATGCGATTTTCTTACTTATTTATCTGATTTTAAGTTGTAGTTCTTTGTTTGCGCAGCAGCGAAGCTTTCGTATTGTAACCGTTGGTTTCTATAATTTTGAAAATCTGTTTGATACGCTTAATGATCCCCTTACTTTTGATGATGATCGCACTCCTGATGGAAAAGATCACTGGACCGAAGCAAATTATAAGGACAAACTTCAAAATCTAGCTCATGTAATTGCTGACATAGGTTCTGAAACCACGGGGCAGCCTCCTGTGGTTTTAGGAGCTGCAGAAATTGAAAATAGAAAAGTGCTTGAGGATCTTGTAAATGAGCCTGAACTAGCGCATTATAATTATGGAATTGTACACTATGATTCACCAGACAGACGTGGTATTGATGTTGCCCTTTTATACAGAAAATCAATTTTTAAAGTATTAAACAGTAGTGTTCATGAATTAGTTTTATACGCTTATGATGATGCTTCAAAACGCGCTTATACCAGAGATCAGTTGCTTGTAACTGGTTTGCTTGATAATGAAAAAATACATTTTATAATTAACCACTGGCCTTCCAGATCTGGAGGCGAAGCTTTGAGCCAGCCGAGGCGCGAAGCAGCAGCGACACTAAATAGAAAAATAGTTGATTCTTTAAGATTGGCAGATCCTTACTCAAAGATTATTACTATGGGAGATCTTAATGACGATCCTACAAACGCCAGTGTTGCTTCTATTTTACAAGCCAAAGGTGATGTAGCCGAAATTGAAAATTTTGATCTTTATAATCCAATGCTGGCCATGTACAAATCTGGAGCCGGAACGTTGGCCTATAGAGATAGCTGGAATCTTTTTGATCAAATAATTATGACCGGTAATTTATTGAGCAAAGACTACGCATCTTACCGATTTTATAAAGCTGGGATATTTAATAAAGAGTATTTAAATACTAAAGCAGGCCAGTATAAAGGTTACCCTTTTCGCAGTTATGCTAATGGCATGTATACTGGTGGTTATAGCGATCACTATCCCGTATTTATTTACCTGATAAAAGAAGTTTTAAAAAGGTAAAATAGTATTATGCAGGCGGATTTTTATCTAGTTCTTCAGCTTTTTTTTTATCTTCAAGAGCTTGTTTCTCCTTTTCTTTAAGCTCTTCCAGCTGTTGTTCATAAGCAAGTTCTGCATTGCTGTTTGGCCTTATCTGGTGCTTAGAGGCAAGAGCGTATTGTACAGTTACTTCTGCACCAAAAAACAGAATAAGACATGTATAATTTACCCATAACAAGATTAATACAATCGAAGCCGCGCCACCATAAACTGAAGCTGGATTGCTGGTAGCAAAATAATAACCCAGAGCAAATTCACCTACCAGAAACAATACTGCTGTAACACTGGCACCTAAAAAAGTGGTTTTGTACGTCATCTTAACGTCAGGAAGTATCTTAAAAATTGCTGCAAATAAGGAACCTATAAAAACAAACGAAATAAGGTATTTTAAAATATCTGCAAAGATGGTGATTGTTTCAGAAAAGCCTTCCAGATATTCACTAAGTGCCGCTAATGCCGCAGAAATCACCAGTGAAACCAAAAGCATAAATCCTAGTATTAAAACCATTCCGAAGGAAATTGCCCTATTCTTAAGCATTGTTTTAAAATTTTGCTTCTTCTCGCGCACATTCCAGATATTATTCATCGCTAGTTTCATTCTGAAGAAGACCCCGGTAGCACCATATAATAAAGCCGCAATACCTATTATTATGGTTATCCAGCTACCATCATTTAGGGCGACGTTGCTTATCATTTCTTCAATAGCATCTGCAGAATCAGGGCCAATGTACTGCCCTATAGTGCCGCTTATCCTACCCTGTACCGCCTCACGGCCAAAAAAGTATCCGGCAACGGTAGTAACAATCATAAGTAATGAAGGCAGCGAGAAGAGGGTGTAGTAAGCTATAATAGCACTTTGAGCAAAAGGATCATTACGATCCCAGGCCACGTATGTTTTTTTTATAAAGGAGAAGATATTTTTGAGCTTTTTCATCAAGTGCTTTTAATGTTGGTCATCTATAAACGGAACTAAAATATAATTAAGTTCTCTTACTGCATCAAGGTCTATAGAGATATTTGTTTTTTCATTTTCGGTTTGCATAGATATTTCAGGGACAGGCAATTCTGGATCCCTATTTCCCAGATCCTGCTGGTCTTTATTTAACTGAACATTAAAGATTGCGGCAATCTTATTAAATTCGTTTTGTGAGATATTTACAACAGTATGGTAGCCTTCATCAGTAATGTTGTCTATTGTATTTTCTTCTGAAGCAGGATTAAATTCTAGCTTTCCCGGTCTCATAATATAAGCGCTTCCTTTATTATCTAAATAGGTGTAAATGGGAAAAGTGGGTATGGCTTCAGTAGCTGTGAGGTCTGTGTTCCCCGGTGTAGCGCCGCATCCTGCCAAAACAGGTATGAAAATTAAAAGCATTAAAGTTGGATAGTATTTCAAAATAAAAGCGTTGGATTTTAATGTTAAAATACAAAAGGTTTTGGGGTATTAATTTCTGTTTATCGTTAGTTTAACGTTTAAGGTGTTGACTCTTTAAAATAATTGTAGTTTTGTGTAACCTCTAATATTTACTATGTCTGATTTTTGGTTTTATTTTCAAATTGGGCTTGACCACGTACTCGACTGGAAAGCCTATGATCATATACTTTTTTTAATTGTTTTAACCGTTCCTTACCTATTTAAGGATTGGCAACGGGTACTTTTATTAGTCACATTATTTACGCTGGGACATTCTCTGTCCTTAATTCTTTCGGTTTATAATGTGGTGCAGGTCAATACCAGAATCATAGAATTTTTAATTCCGCTTACAATTTTTATCGCTGCCCTTTATAATATTTTCACATCGGGAAAAGGAGCAAAAAAGGATAAAATTGGCCTTTTATTAATAACCGCATTGTTTTTTGGTTTGATACACGGTCTTGGTTTTTCTTCTTTTTTTAAACAACTTACAGCTCATCTAAGCAGTAAATTACTGCCGTTAGGAGAATTTGCTTTGGGGATTGAATCGTCACAAATTTTTATCGTTCTCATAGTGCTTATATTTAGCTTTATATTTCAGACGATATTCAGGTTTTCAAGAAGAGACTGGATGATGGTTATATCTGCAGTTGTTTTGGGAATGGTAGTTCCTATGTTAATTTCAAATTATCCCTGGTAAAGAGCAACTTATTCATGAAGATGGAGTTTTGTTTTTTATATTCGCAATCACATTGTAGTCTAGCAAATATCCACAGGATATGACAATTCCAGAAAAGCAGTTAAAATATGATATAGCTTATTTGCGTATGGCACGCGAGTGGGCAAAACTTTCCTATTGCAATAGGCGACAGGTAGGAGCTATTATTGTAAAGGATAAAATGATAATTTCAGACGGGTATAATGGCACGCCCACCGGCTTTGAAAATATTTGTGAGGATGATGAAGGTTATACAAAATGGTATGTTTTACATGCAGAGGCAAATGCGATATTAAAAGTAGCGGCTTCAACACATTCTTGTGAAGGTGGCACGCTGTATATTACTATGTCTCCTTGTAAAGATTGCAGTAAGTTGATTCATCAGGCAGGAATTAAAAGGATTGTCTATTATCAGGGTTATAAAGATGAAAGCGGGCTCGAGTTTTTAGATCGGGCAGGCGTTTCTATTGTAAAAATTGAAGATATCGATCAATAAATGGAAGGTTATCAAAAAAAATATTTACCCCTATTTTTAGGAACTGCCATTGCTATTGGGATATTTGTGGGCAGCCAGTTAAATTTTAGTAATACGCCTAAAGTTTTGCTTGGTGGCAATGCTAAAAAAGAAAAGCTTAACCGCCTTATTGATTATATAGATTATGAGTATGTTGACCCCATTAATACAGATAGTATTGTAGACGTTACGGTTAATGGAATATTAGAAAATCTTGATCCGCATTCTGTATACATTCCGCCTAATGAATTAAAGCAGGTTGCAGAAAGTATGAAAGGTGATTTTGTAGGTATTGGCGTGACTTTCTACACTCTTAAAGATTCAATAGCAGTAATTCAGGCAATTGAAGGCGGGCCTAGTGCAAAGGCAGGGATAAAAGGTGGCGATAGGATCGTTTCTGCAGATAATATACCACTTACTGGGAAATTTACTAACGATGATTCACTTACAGACAAACTCAAAGGCAAGATCAATACTATTGTAGATCTTAAAGTAAAAAGACCGGGCAAACCAAGCCTTATGGATTTTAAGGTTACCCGCAATGTTGTACCCTTGCAAAGTGTTGATGCAAGTTATATGCTTACCGAAAATCTGGGATATATAAAATTAAACCGATTTGCAGAAAGTACCCCTGAAGAATTTACTACAGCACTTACATACCTTAGAAAACAAGGAGCAACTCAATTAGCACTTGATTTACGTGATAACCCGGGAGGATATATTTCTGCGGCCGAAAGTATTGCAGATGAATTTCTTCAGGATGATAAGCTAATTTTATTTACTAAAAATAAAACAGGCAAAATTGATAACTCTTATGCAACTGATGAAGGTGACTTTGAAAACGGAAAGGTCTACGTCTTAATTAATGAAAATTCTGCTTCGGCCAGTGAGATTGTTGCCGGCGCTCTTCAGGATAATGACAGAGGTACTATAATAGGCAGAAGATCATTTGGTAAAGGTCTTGTTCAGCGTGAAATGGATCTGGGAGATGGCAGTGCGGTAAGACTTACAATTGCCAGATATTATACACCTACCGGGCGTAGCATTCAGCGGCCATATGATAATGGGAATAAAGCCTATTATGAAGATTATCTCTCAAGATATAAAAATGGCGAACTTGAAAGTATAGACAGTATAAAAGTTGATGATAGCTTGCGATATGTTACGCCAAAAGGGAAAGTGGTTTATGGCGGTGGCGGAATTATACCTGATATTTTTATAGCAAAAGATACAGACTATGAGAAAGAGACGCTAAATTATTCAGTACGCTCTGGTTTTATGTCGCGTTTTGTATTTAGTATTTTAGAAGAAAACAGAGAATATTATAACAACCTTTCTCTTGATGAATTTAAGGAGAAAGTGGTCATAAGTGATAAAAATATATCAGATTTTGTATCTTATGCTGCTGAAAGAAATATCACTGTAAGAGTACATAATTATAAAGATGAACTTAAGCAATATTTAAAGGCAGTGATGGCTCAACAATTGTTTAGTACAAATGTGTTTGAGCAAATGCTTAATGAGGGAGATCCGGCTATAGAAAAAGTGATCACCATAAGTGAGGATTAATATGGTTATTGTAGCTTCAATATTTGTGTTTTGTATCGCCGCCGTCTTTAGATTGCTCGATAATAGTGCAGGCATATTAATTTCTAACGGTATTTCAGTAAGTCCGTTTTATCTTTCAGAAAAAGAGGTTAAATCTCAAATAACCAGAATTGAAGATGAACAACTCATTAAAAAGTTACGCCGAACACTTATTTTTCAGAAGCTTCACAAAATATTTCTGGTACTTTCTATCTTAACTTTTATTGCAGGAATAATTTATGAATGGATTAATCCCTCTCTGATTTATCTGTTCTAAAAGCCGATTTTTAGTGCTTTTTAGCTATTTTTTTAGAAATCTGCAGGATCAATAATAAGACTATGGCGCAGGCGCAGGCTAATACCGAAATTATTGCTACAGTGCTATTACCTTCTAAGGGAGCGTTAAAATCAATTTTTGTGATATTAAAAATAAGTAGTGCTGCTGCGAGGGCAAGCATTATGTAAATAAAAATCTTCATTATTAAGAGTTTTCAATTAATTAAATAATCCTTGAATATTGGTAGTAAATAATTTTACCGCAATGGCTAACAAAATTACACCAAAGATTTTTCGTATTACATTAATTCCCTGTTTTCCCAAAATATGCTCTATTTTGCCAGAAGACTTTAAAACCAAATAAACAAATATTATGTTGATGATAATCGCAACAATAATATTTTCTACAGCATATTCAGAACGCAATGATAATAATGAAGTCATGGTACCGGCACCTGCAATTAATGGGAATGCCAGGGGAACTACAGAAGCAGTTTCTGGAGCATCATCTTTATAAAGCTGAATACCTAATATCATTTCTAAAGCAATAAAAAACAGAATAAAAGATCCCGCTACGGCAAATGAATTAACATCAATGCCTATAAGAGTAAGGATTTCTTTTCCTATAAAAAGAAACACAATCATAAGAAGCCCAGCTACAATTGAAGCTTTCTCACTTTGTACATGCCCTACCTTTTTTTTAAGATCTATAATAATGGGTATACTTCCTATAATATCTATAATCGCAAAGAGAATCATGCTTGCTGTTGCGATTTCCTTAAAATCGAATGCCATAATGAGGGGTTTTTTAAAAGATCGGCAAAAGTACTTCTATTCTTTTGATTACAGACTAATGATATTAGAATATTTACGTTTTCTTTACCTTAGCAAAAATGTATCTTTGCGGCATGTTTCAAATAGGAAAAACAATAGTATCAGAAGACATAATTCAGAAGGATTTTGTCTGTAACCTTTCTGCATGTAAAGGAGAATGTTGCATTGCTGGTGAGGCGGGAGCTCCTGTAGAAGAAGAAGAGGCTGTGATTTTAAAAGATATTTATCAAAAAGTAAAACCTTTTTTAAGACCAGAAGGAATCAAGGCGATAGAAGAACAGGGAACATATATCAAAACAGATTTTGATGAACTTGAAACACCCTTGGTAAATGGTGCAGAATGTGCGTATGTGACTTTTACAGATCAGGGAATTGCTTCTTGCGGTATTGAAGATGCATATAATGCGGGTGAGGTAGATTTTAGAAAACCTGTTTCCTGTCATTTATATCCGGTACGTGTGCAGAAATATTCAGAATTTGCAGCAGTAAATTACCACAAATGGCCTATTTGTGACGATGCCTGCACTCTGGGTAAGGAATTACAAGTACCTGTATATAAATTTACAAAGGCGGCACTCATTCGTAAATTTGGTGAAGCGTGGTATACAGAGCTGGAAGAAATAGCTCGAGATATTAAAATATAATATGCAGAGCAAACTGCCCAATTCTGAACTGTCAATTTTTGCCGCGATGAGTACTATGGCGGCACAACATAATGCTGTTAATCTCTCTCAGGGTTTTCCAGATTTTCCTACAGATTCATATCTTATAGAGTTAGTTGCAGACGCGATGCACGAGGGACATAATCAATATGCTCCACTTGCAGGGATTTATAGCTTACGCGAAAAGATTTGTGATATGGTAAAACATTTACACAAAAAATCTTATGATCCGGCTACCGAAGTTACAATAACAGTAGGCGCAACTGAAGCATTGTACACAGCCATTACAGCATTTGTTCATAGTGGTGATGAAGTAATTCTTCTAAAACCATGTTACGATAGTTATGAACCTACTATACTATTGCAGGGTGCGATACCTGTTTTAGTACAACTTGAAGCTCCTTATGACAAAGTAGACTGGGAAGCGGTATCTAATGCTGTTACTTCTAGAACCCGAATGATACTCATTAATACCCCGCATAATCCCAGCGGAATGATGTTTTCAAAAGAAGATATGCTTCAGCTTGAGAATATCGTGAGAGATACAGATATTATAATTTTAAGCGATGAGGTTTATGAGCATATAATCTTTGATGGTAATCAACATGAGAGTGTAGCTCGTTTTTCGGGTTTGGCAGAAAGGTCGCTTATTGTTGCATCATTTGGAAAAACATTTCATACCACAGGTTGGAAAATGGGTTATTGCCTGGCACCCGAAGAATTGATGAAAGAATTTCAGAAAGTTCATCAAAATATTGTTTTCTGCGTAAATCATCCCACACAACGTGGTCTTGATATTTATCTGGAAAATTCTAGTCATTATCGCGGTTTAGGAGCATTTTATCAACAAAAAAGAGATTATTTTTTAGATTTGATAAAAGATTCTCGCTTTAAATTTAAGCCGTCACAGGGTACTTATTTTCAGCTTTTAGATTATTCAGATATTACAGATGAAAATGATGTTGCTTTCGCGAAAAGATTAATTACTAAAAATGGAATTGCCAGTATACCGG
>JBALXG010000300.1:0-4193 GCA_036961055.1 Leeuwenhoekiella sp.
CTTTTTATTCAGCTTCTTTTAAGAAACTTACGATCTCATTATTTACATCATCACTGTAAAGTGAGTGGTTTAATCCTTCTGTTTCTATATATTTTGAATTTTTCCAGTTTTTGTGAATGCTTCTGGAACCTTCAACCGAAGTGATTTTATCGTCTTTGTCATGAATTATCAGAGCAGGAATAGAGAGTTTTTTAGCAAAAAGTGATGCTGAAAATTCATCGGTTTTAAAGCCAAATCGTTTTTGAAAATATTGGTCAAGAATGCCTAAAACCCGCTTATTTAACCCTAAAACCCGCTGAAAATCTGCCAGAATATTTTCTAACTTATCTGGTGATCCTAAAACGACCATCTTCTTTATTTTTTCTGAAGGGTTTTTGCTTTGACTGTAAATAGCAGTTAAGGCACCTATAGAATGACTTATAAGAATTTCAGGATTATAAATCTCAATCATTTTATGCACAGCTTCAGCATAAATAGGAACATATAACCGCTCTCCCTCGCTGTAACCGTGTCCCGGAGCATCAAAAGCAACTATATTATAGCCTTCTAAGTGTAATTTTTCGGCTAAAACTTTCCATCTGTGTGTATGACTTTCCCAGCCATGAATAAGAAGAATTGTTTTTCCGGCAGCAGGCCATTTATAGGTTTGTAAATTAATATTACCCACCTTTAATTTTATATCCCTTGATGGATCCATAAAGCCTTTATGATGCTCGCCCACTTTCCCTTGTCTGGGTTTGCTAAAGATACCAAATGCTTTACGCGCTGCCGCGTCAGGAGCTACTAAAGCTAATGTGTTAATATAATGGCCAATGGCTTTTGGAATTATTTTTTTTAAACTTTTGCGCATAAAAAACCCTCTTTAAAGAGGGTCAAATATAGTAGTTATATACCTAATCAATTTTAGTTTGATGAGTCTTTAGATCCGCGAAACTTTAAGAGAGAGATTCCTGAAAGAAAAAATATTCCACCCAGAATAGCGAGAGCCCATGGACTCATGCCAGCTTCAAAACTTCCGAAAATTCCCAGAACTCCAAAAACTAATGAAATTGCTCCTCCTATTGTTAATACTATTGCTAAGACTTTAATCATTTTCTTATAATTTGGTTAGATCCCCAAAACTATAAGTATTACATAAAATATGCTAAGATATTAACTTGGTGTTAAGTAGAATTTATGAGGAAGTTATAAAACCCTTTTTATTCTCTGTTTACCAGATTAAAATCAAAGGCAGGAGTGCATATAGAAATATATGCACAAACTTCAGGAAATGGATTACTGTATTGAACTCTGGTGTGAGCCAGGATTTTTATAGATTCTCCTGTATTGAGAATTACGGTTTCATCTTCAATAATAAACTGTTTTTTACCACTTATAATAAAAGTATATTCATCAAATTCTGGAGTTTGAAAAGGTTCACTCCAGCCCGCAGGTGCAATCATGTGTGCAATACTTATATTGCTATTGCCATCACTTGCTTTGCCAAAGTGCTCTGCAATGCGCTTGCCGTCATTTGTAGGAACAATAAACGGGTTCTTTTGAATCGTATATTTTTTCATAAATAAGAATTGACTTACCAGCCTATCATAAAATATTTTATCTGTGCATTATCAGGAATATGAACTGCATCAACTTTTCCTGAAAAATCAAATTGCATCTCACTGGGTAATTGCTTTTTGTCAATTGTAAAATATGCATTTATATCATCTACAAATACGACAATACTGCTGAGTAATGTTTCGATTTTTGTGATTTTATAGGCGTTTTTTATATCTTTAAAGGTGCTTTTTAGACCTATTCCTTCAGAAGTTTTGTAGCGTTCATCAAAAATCTGAATATTTTTAATAGTACTATTTTTCTCTTTTGTAGATGGTGTTAAGCTTAATAATTGCTTGTCACCATCATATATTTCTATAGCATTGCTTCTTGACTGTAATCCCTCTTCGCTATTTTCATCTACCACTTTTTCTTTGGCAAAAATAGTTTTAAGTTCGTCAACAGTTGTTTCTTGTGTAAGGGGTCCCACGCTTGTTGCAGTAATTAAATAAGGGTCTTCTGTATTACAAGAGATCAACAGCAGACTTGTAAAAAGGGTAATAAAAATTTGTTTGTACATAATTAAATTTAAGGGTTGGTTTTATTCTTATTTAAGCATCTTGCCTAAAATTCCCAATACGCCGCGTATAACAGTCGCGCTGGTTAGCACTTTAATGATTGCTTTTTGGGTGGTGTTAGCATTTGACCTGCTTGAAGTTTTAGCGACTTTTTGACGTTCTTTTTTAGCTTTAGATTGCACTTCTTCTGAGTCGGCTTTTTCTATCTTTTTAGATAAAATCTCATAAGCGCTTTCACGATCAATATCTTCATTATATTTTTTTACAAGAGAAGAATTTGTGTTGATATCATTTAATTCGGCGTCGCTTAAAATATCCATTCTAGACATAGGCGCACGCATCATTGTAGCTGCTAGTGGAGTAGGTCGTCCTTTTTCATCAAGAGCAGAAACAAGCGCTTCACCTATGCCTAATGATGTTAAAACGTCTGTTGTATTGTAATATTCTGAAATGGGATAATTTTCGGCAGTTAGTTTTATGGCTTTGCGGTCTTTAGCTGTAAATGCTCGTAAGGCATGCTGAATTTTAAGCCCTAACTGACTTAAAACGCCTTCTGGTACATCAGTAGGATTTTGAGTTACAAAGTATATGCCCACGCCTTTTGAGCGAATTAGTTTTACTATACTTTCTATCTGGCTGTGCAATGCCTTTGAAGCTTCTTTAAAAATAAGATGCGCTTCATCAATAAATATCACCAATTCTGGTTGCTCGCTATCACCTTGCTCAGGAAAAGTACTGTAAATTTCAGCTAATAAACTGAGTATAAATGTTGAAAAAAGCTTCGGTCTGTCCTGAATGTCTGTTAATCTAATGATATTGATTTTTCCTTGTCCATTTTCATCCAGACGTTGCAAATCCTGTACTTCAAAAGATTTTTCGCCAAAGAAAATATCTGCATCCTGCTGCTCAAGTTCTACAATTTTACGCAAAATAGATCCCGCCGAAGCTGTTGAAATGCGACCATATTCTTCCTGCATTTCATTTCTTCCCTCGTTTGTCGCATACTGCAAGACCTTTTTAAAATCTTTTAGATCGAGAAGGGGTAATTTATTATCGTCGCAGTATTTAAAAAGAATTGAGATTATACCAGATTGAGCATCTGTAGCATCAATAATACGCGAAAAAAGGACAGGCCCAAATTCACTTACTGTGGCTCTTAATCGTACACCGTTTTGTTCAGAAAGTGAGAGGATTTCTACCGGAAAATCTTTGGGAGTAAATGGCAAACCGATTTTTGCATGTCTTTCGTCGATTTTTGCATGTCCAGCACTGGCTTTTGCTATACCGCTAAGGTCCCCTTTCATATCCATCAATAATACAGGAATACCTTTTTCTGAAAGATTTTCTGCAAGAACCTGCAATGTTTTTGTTTTCCCGGTTCCTGTAGCACCGGCAATTAGGCCGTGACGGTTTAAAGTTTTTAAGGGAATTTTGACATGTGCTTCTGAGATAGTTTTGCCATCAAGCATTGCGGCACCCAGCGTTATAAAATCCCCTTTAAAGGTGTTGCCGGTAACTATACTTTCTGTAAATGATTCTATTTTGCTCATAAGCGGGATTTGAGCCAAAAATAAGGATTAAATAAGAAAAATACAGCGTGCAGAGAAATAAGTCAAAGGAGTAACTGTTTTTTATTAAAGAGATTATGATGTTGTATAATTCCCCCTTTTTAGGGTGAAAATCGACCTAAATGAGCGATTTTTTAGCTTACTAAAAATTAATTCCCTATAGTCTTAAAGCCAGATCTTCAGCAAAAACTTATAATCACCTTTATCAAAAGCATTATCTTTGCGGCCTATGACAAAAGAGGCAATAGCAAGTAGAGTTGAGTTGGGTGAATTACTTCCGTTAATGGAAGAATTTTATACCATTCAGGGAGAAGGATATCATACCGGTAAAGCTGCTTATTTTATTAGAGTAGGTGGGTGTGATGTAGGCTGTCATTGGTGTGATGTAAAAGAAAGCTGGAATGCGGCACTTCACCCGCCTACTGAAGCTTCTGTAATTGCAGATCATGCCGCCCGCTATAGTAATACCGTTGTTGTTACCGGTGGCGAACCTCTAATGTGGGATATGGAG
>JBALXG010000301.1:0-4177 GCA_036961055.1 Leeuwenhoekiella sp.
CTTGTTAATTAAATGGCGTAACGCTGGTTTGGTGTTAACACTGGTTATAATGCTTAGCGACGTAGCAATTAATTCTGTTGCTTTTTATTTATTAAACGTTCTTTCGGATAGTTCTGCTTTACAACTTCAAACATTTCGAGAGCGCTGTTCACATTTATACGTTTAATAAGGCTGTGCTCTATTTGTAAATGTGTAGGCCCTGAAATTAATATAACTTCTGCTCCTAATCTGGCGGCACATAAAGCCAACTCATAACCCATTTTACCACTGCTGTGATTACCAATAAAACGTACAGGATCAATTGCTTCGTATGTAGGACCGGCAGTAATGAGTATTTTTTTGTCCTTTAATGGCATTTTAGCCAAAAAATCTTCCTCTATAAAATCTGCAATATCCTCAGGTTCTGCCATTCTTCCCTGACCTTCTAAACCGCTTGCGAGTTCACCCGAAGTTGCGGGAATCATGATATTACCAAAAGCCTGTAACTTTTTAAAAGTGTCCTGCGTACTGTTATGCTTGTACATATCAAGATCCA
This sequence comes from Leeuwenhoekiella sp., assembly GCA_036961055.1. Taxonomy (GTDB): domain Bacteria; phylum Bacteroidota; class Bacteroidia; order Flavobacteriales; family Flavobacteriaceae; genus Leeuwenhoekiella. The sequence continues at coordinate 536 of JBALXG010000301.1, forward strand.
TCGCCGGAGCAAAGTAAACCGGACATTTCGCCGAAAGATAAGTGGCAAGCAACAGGTTATCACAGGTACCAGTAGCCATCTTTGCCAGCGTATTTGCGGTAGCCGGTGCTATAACGAAAAAATCGGCCCAAAGGCCGAGTTCAACGTGGTTATTCCATACAGGATTATCATCTTCTATATTAGTAAAGGAAGATAATACCGGGTTTTTTGATAATGTTGATAAGGTAAGCGGTGTTACAAAATCTTTAGCCTCTGGAGTCATTATAACTTTTACCTGAGCTCCTTTTTTTATAAAAGAGCGTACAAGCCAGGCAGATTTGTAAGCTGCAATACCAGCGGTAACGCCTAATAAAACTTTTTTACCGCTTAATACAGACATTTATCCTTCTGTTTCAGAAGTATTACGATAGTATATTTTATCATCAAGCCATTCCTGAACTGCCATAGCGTGCGGCTTAGGAAGTTTTTCATAGAATTTAGAAACTTCTATCTGCTCTTTATTTTCAAAGATCTCCTCAAGACTATCGCTATAAGTAGCAAATTCATCTAATTTTTCCAGAAGTTCTCTTTTAATTTCTGTGTTTATTTGTGTAGCACGTTTTGCAATGATAGAAATCGCTTCATAGATGTTTGAAGTAGGTGCATCTATTTTCTCTCTATTCAACGTAATTGTATTTACTGGGGCATCAAGATTTTTTACATCCATGGTAATACTGTGTTTTAATTTATATATTATATTGTTGCAACAGCTGATCAATTTCAGCTTTAATAATATCTGCTTTTTCTCTGTATTCGCCTTCAGGATAATACTTTATCAAAGTATTATAATAAGTCACCGCTTCTTCTAAACGTTCTTGCACAAGACTTTCTACACTATCAACAGCATATTTATATTGTGAATCTAATTTATAATAGAAGGCTCCTTCTCTGTAAGGTGATCCCGGATAATCTGAAATAAAGTCATCTAAAGCAGATTTTGCGCTTATATAACCACCTAAATAGCTTCCTATTGTATAATATTGTTTTGCAATTTCAAACGCCTTTTTCTGCATTTTAAGGCTCAATTCATTAATCTTTTCTGATGCCTGCTCAGTATAAGCAGATTCAGGATATTTACCAATGAATGTTTGTAATTTATCTAATGCCTTTTCTGTGTCGCTTTGATCCAGACTATATCTGGGTGATAATTCATAATAACTTAGTCCTGCTTTGAATTGAGCTTCTTCAGCTTTTTCAGAATTAGGATAAGCTGATACAAAACGATCAAACTGGTAACCAGCCATATAAAAGTCGCCTACATTATAGTAGGTATCTGCATAAAGAAATATTATACGCTCTGCCTGCGGCTTACCTCTATAGTTAGGTACAATTTGATCCCATAACTTAAGTGACTTCTTATACTTTCCTTCTTTATATAATGAATCTGCCATTGAATACTTGGCGGCCATATCATCAGCTTTAAGTACCTGCTGGTATTCACTACAGGAAGCTAATAATAATGTGACAAAAATTAATAAAAAAGCTTTTCTCATGTGGTTTAAAAACATCGTGCAAAAATAGGTATTTTCTAGTGATTACAAAACTTAAAGACTATAAGGCTTTTAGATATGTTGCAATTTTATTATTTAATTCATCACTTGCAGGTATTAAAGGTAGCCTGACAGCAGATGAACAAAGTCCCTTTTGAGCTAGTAACGCCTTTATTCCTGCCGGATTGCCTTCAGCAAAAATTAAATCTATAGCTTGCATTAAAGCATAATGTTTTTTATAAGCAGATTTGTGATCGCCAGCTAATCCTTCACGTACCATATTGCTCAAAACATCTGGTATTCCCTGACCTAAAACAGAAATAACGCCATCGCCACCAGCATTAACCGTAGGTAAAGCAAGCATATCATCTCCAGAAATTACCATAAATCCTTCTGGCTTTTGTTGTAATAACCTAAACATTTGCACCATATCCCCGGCCGCTTCTTTTACACCAAAAATATTTTTACAATCTGTCGCAAGCTTTAAAACTGTTTCGGGTAACATGTTACTTCCGGTTTTCCCGGGCACGTTATACAATAAAACGGGTAGTGGTGAAGCTTCAGAAACTGCTTTGTAGTGCGCATAAATCCCACCTTGAGTAGGGCGATTATAATAGGGAGATACCGATAAAATACCTTCAAATGAGGTTAAGTCGCGTTCCTTCAATTCATTAATTACATGAGCTGTATTATTCCCGCCAATGCCTAGCATAAGAGGCACCTTGCCATCAGCCACTTCAATACTTCTTTTTACAACCTGCTGTTTTTCATCAGCTGTAAGTGTTGCATTTTCTGCGGTTGTTCCCAAAACAACCAGATATTCTACTCCACCTTCAATTGTATGTTCAATGACTCGTGAAAGTCCGTCCAGATCAAGACTTAAATCATCGTGAAAGGGTGTTACCAGCGCTACTCCTGTGCCTTTAAATTGTTGCATGCTACTCTATACGGTTAAGTATTTTCAAATATTTATTTAATTCTTTTTCAAAAGCAGAATTATCTTCAATGTTGACATTTATTGCCAGATCATTTAATTGAAATGTTTCTGAGGGAAATCCTGCTTTGAATAACGCGCTTGATTTAGCTGTTATATACTGTAAAATTAAGTTTTCTGAGCGATAATAACTTATCAAAAGATCAAAAGGTTTCTCAATAAATTGTGATACATCATCATTCTTTACTTTTCCCTGCCATGTTAAAGCTGTAGAATCAAATTTATTTCTAGATAACTCATCTTCTTTTTTAAGATCTGAAACTAAATATATAATTTCACATTTGATATCTTTTCCTAATCCTGAAGCAAGTTTTTTTAGCGCTTCTAAATCTTTATAATCTAAAAAATCAACTATAATCCCTACATTAATAATCCTTGTAGCAGCCTGCACTCCGCTATTACTATCTATAAGTTTTTGAATATTTCTTTTAATGGATTTACGTTTCCATACGTCTAAAAACATCTACCTTTACATTTTGAGCAAATGTACTTAAATATAAAACAAAGCAAATAGCTAATTTTTCCCTAAAATGATTAGACTTTTTCTATCCTTTCTCATTTTTGCTTCCCTTCTTTCATGCAAATCAAATGATGTAAATCTCACTAAAATAACTGGTAGTGAAATCTCAATTTCAGACACTCTAGTAACAAGCTCTGATATTGACAAATTTATCGCACCTTACAAAAAACATGTTGATCAGGAAATGGATAGCGTATTAGCATATGCACCAAAAAGCCTCTCAAAAACCGATGGAAAATACAATACAGCAATAGGAAATATGCTTGCAGATGCAGTTTTTGACCTTGAAGGACCTATTTTTTATCAACGCACTCAACAACACATTGATGCGGTATTGCTCAATCACGGTGGTATACGATCAACTTTAAATGAAGGGCCGGTTACCATGCGTACGGCATATGAGATTATGCCTTTTGAAAATATGATTGTGGTTGTTGAGCTTACCGGCAAAAAAGTAAATGAGATGTTTGATTATTTAAAATCTGGTAAAGCTCATCCACTTGCTGGCATGCAACTTGTTATTAATGAAAAAGGTGATATTCAATCTGCAACAATAGGAGGCAAACCTGTAGATGAAAATAAAACCTACTTTATAGCGA
>JBALXG010000302.1:0-4164 GCA_036961055.1 Leeuwenhoekiella sp.
TGCGTTCTGCACCATTGCCAAAGGGAAGAATGCGCAAACCTTCTGAGCCAATTGTAACGTCACTGGCCATTTTATTCATCTCATTATAAGAGAGATTCTCTGTAAGTTGATTGCGTATCCAGCTGTATTGAATTCCCGTCCCATTTATGCAAAGCATTTTGCCTATGCGTGGGGCATCTTGAGAATGATTTACGTGAGCAAAACTATTTATACGCGTGCTTTCCTGAGTGCTTACTCTTTCTGAAATAGCATAAACTACGCCAGATGTGCCACCTGTAGCGGCAATTTCACCCGGATTAAAAACATTGAGTGCAAGGGCATTATTAGGTTGGTCACCTGCTCTGTACATTATAGGTATTCCTTCTGGTAGACCGGTTTCTTTAGAAGCTTTTTCATTAACCTCTCCCTGATTTGAAAATGTAGGCAGAACCTCGGGAATTAAATTACTATCGATTCCTGCTTTTTCTAAAAGCCATTCAGCCGATTGATTATCTTTAAAATCCCACATGATACCTTCAGAAAGTCCGGAAGGAGTGGTTACACATTGGCCTGATAATTTCATAGCGATATAATCACCAGGCAACATAAACTTATAGATTTTACTATAAATTTCAGGTTGGTTATCTTTAACCCATTTTAATTTTGAAAGAGTAAAATTTCCTGGGGAATTTAGCAATCTGTCAACACATTTTTCTTCGCCTGAATTTTTAAAAAGATCATTTCCGGTTGCTACTGCGCGGCTGTCACACCATATTATAGATGTGCGAAGTAGTTCAAGGTTTTTATCAACCAGAACTAATCCGTGCATTTGATAAGATATACCTATACCTTTAATACTGCTTGCAGGCGTTGAGGTTTCTTTTAAAAGTTGTGCAGTCGCTTTGCATAAATTGTCCCACCACATTTGAGGATCTTGTTCTCCCCAGCCCATTTTAGGAGAAGAGATGGGCATTTCCTCTTTTGGGTATTGAGCTATTCCATGAGAGCTTCCATCTTTATCGCTAATTAAAGCTGCTTTAATTGAAGAACTGCCTATATCATATCCTATCCAAAACATAAATTTTATGTATTCTTTTTAAGGTTAATTTTATTTCAAATATATACAACGAAATCGATTGCATGAAATTAAATATGTTTTTATTATTCTTTCCTGTATTATTTTTGAGGATCACCTGTTATTTTGTAATAAAATAGGGATATTGGGTTATAGCCTGCTAAAGTTAAATAAATGAAGATGAAAGTATGATTTTTTTTAGCACTTAACAACTTGAAAGGTTTTGTATAATTATAATTTAGGCTAATTTAGTTGTCTTAAAGGCCTTGGCTATTCTTGGTTTACACGTTCTAGAATTACTTTTAATCAATGAGTATAAAAAAGGAGATTACTATTTATGATATTGCTAAAGCATTAAATTACTCGCCATCAACGATTTCAAGAGCTCTTAATGATAATCGTAGTATTAGTAAAAAAACTGTAAAAGCGGTAAAGGCCGCAGCTGAGGAAATGGGTTACCGGCCTAATTCTATAGCAGCAAGTCTGCGTAATAACAAAAGCAACACTATAGGTATAATGATTTCACGTATTAATAGACCTTTTATAGCGTCTTTAATTAGTGGGGTAGAAGAGCGTGCTCGTAAAGCCGGATATAATGTAATCATAAGTCAAAGCAATGATAAGTATGAGAATGAGATTAATAATGCTAAAGCCCTTTACGATAGTCGTATAAGTGGTCTGGTAGTATCACTAGCGATGGAGACTACAGATTTTAGTCATTTTCAACAGTTTGTAGATCTGGGTATACCAATAGTTTTTGTAGATCGTGTTCCTGAAGATTTTATTTCTTACAGAGTTGTTATAGACAATTATTCTTCAGGTTATAGGGCCACAAAACATCTTATAGAACAAGGCTGTAAACGTATAGCTCATTTTGCAGGGGCACAGCATCGCAATGTATATTCAGACCGGTTAAAAGGGTATAGGGAAGCTCTTAGAGAATTTGGACTTCCTATTGAAGATGAACTCATTATTGAGTTTAAAACCCTGAGTTTTGAAGAAGGTACCAAGGCTACCAAGAAATTGCTTAAAATGAAAAATCCACCAGATGGAATTTTTTCATCAAATGATACCGCAGCGGTTAGCGCGATTATTTATGCAAAAAAGCATGGAATTAATGTACCTCAGGATCTTGCAATTATAGGTTTTAATGATGATCCCCTGGCTTCAATTGTTGACCCGGGTTTATCATCTGTGACACACCCGGCTGTAAAAATGGGAAATCTTTCTGCACAGCGTATTCTTGATCATTCTAAAGATAATTATGACGAAAATATTTCTGAAGTAACCATACTTACTACGAAATTGGTTATCCGCGAATCTTCCTCCAGAACCGGAATCGAAGAAACAAATATTTAAACAGAAGTTTACCATTTTTATACGTTATGGATGAAATCAAAATTTTCAAAATAATAAATGCAATCGATTGCGTGATATATCGATGTAGTTAGCTATATTTGGTTATAAAATTGGCGATATTTGCCAATTATTGCATTATATAGCTGATTTACAATAAATTAAATTAATCTAATTCAAAATTTTTGAAAAATTATTACGCCTTATTTGCGGTTTTTATTTTTAGTTCCATTATAACTTTTAGCTCTGCGTCAAACGGTTATGAGCTTTGGTTGCGTTATAAATCTATAAGTAATGAAAAATTAGTTGATAATTATACGCAACAGTTTCAGTCAGTCTATTTTCCCAACGGAACTGCAACAATCACTGCTGCACAGGATGAGCTGAAAAAGGGACTTTCAGGAATGTTGGGGCAGTCATACGTGTTTGAAAATACATTTTCTGTCAATAATTCAACTATTATAGCAACTGGAGATAATCTCGATTCTTCATTAACTCAATCTGTAAACAGTGAATTAAATAATCTGGGAAAAGATGGTTTTATTATAAAATCAATAGATCAAAAAGGAAAAAAAATTCTGCTGGTTACGGCAAATAATGATTTGGGATTGCTGTATGGCACTTTTAGATTATTGATGTTTATGCAGGAAAATCGGGATATTTCGGTCATAAATCTCGCTGACGCACCAAAAATTGACCTTAGAATTTTAAATCATTGGGACAATCTTGACAGAACTGTTGAGCGTGGTTTTGCGGGTTTCTCAATCTGGAATTGGCAGAAACTGCCAGATTTTATAGATCAGCGATATATTGATTATGCCCGCGCAAATGCTTCAATAGGAATAAACGGTGCAGTGCTTACTAATGTAAATGCAAATGCACTGGTGCTTACTCCACAATATTTAGAGAAAGTAAAAGCTCTTGCAGATGTTTTTCGTCCTTATGGGATTAAAGTTTATTTAACCGCGCGTTTTTCGGCACCTATTGAGATTGGTGGGCTTAAAACGGCAGATCCATTAGATGCGGAAGTTAAAAATTGGTGGAAGCAAAAAACTAAAGAAATCTACGATTTTATACCAGATTTTGGAGGTTTTCTGGTAAAAGCCAATTCAGAAGGTCAACCGGGACCACAAAATTATGGTCGCAATCACGTTGATGGTGCAAATATGCTGGCAGATGCGATTGCTCCTTTTGGCGGAATTGTAATGTGGCGAGCTTTTGTTTATTCTGAAAATGATCCTACAGACAGGGCAAAACAAGCATATAGCGAGTTTGTTCCCTTTGATGGCGAATTTCGTGACAACGTGGTAATTCAGGTAAAAAACGGAGCGATAGATTTTCAGCCGAGAGAACCTTTTCATCCTATGTTTGGCGCAATGCCAAAAACTAATCTGATGATAGAATTTCAAATCACCCAGGAATATTTAGGTTTCAGTACACATCTGGTATTTCTGCCAAAACTTTTTGAAGAAGTTTTAGAGGCAGATACTTACAGAAAAGGTAAAGGATCAACGGTTGCAAAAGTTATTGACGGTTCTCTTGATGATAAAAAAATTACCGGTATGGCCGGCGTAGCAAATATTGGCACAGACATAAACTGGACCGGGCACCCTTTTGCGCAAGCAAACTGGTATGGCTTTGGCCGACTTGCATGGGATCCTGAAATGAATTCAAAAAATATCGCAAATGAATGGTTAAGGGCTACTTTTTCTAATGATTCAAATTTTCTTGATGCCATGGAAAATATGTTGATA
>JBALXG010000303.1:0-4149 GCA_036961055.1 Leeuwenhoekiella sp.
TAGGAGATATCATTTCTGTGCCTTTATATTTTTACAAAGGTTTCACATTTACCAGTTTACAATATCTTATTTTTACGATAATTGCCATATACGGTTATAAAGCTTGGAAAAAACTCTTACACAACAACCCAGTAATTGCATAAAAATTGTGCTTTTTGGTCCGGAAAGTACAGGTAAAACTACGCTTTCGCGAAAGCTTGCAGAGCATTATAAAACTATCTGGATACCAGAATTTGCACGAGAATATTTGCAAAACAAATGGGACAAAAAAGCTGTTATTTGTGAGCCTGAAGATTTATTGCCAATTGCCAAGGGGCAAATGCTTTTAGAAAATAAAGCGGCTCAGGATGCAAATAAATTGCTATTTTGTGACACAGATTTACTTGAAACAAAAGTATATGGAGAGGTTTATTATGATAATTGGAGTAATGAACTTTTATCAAAACATGCTCTCTCAAATACATATGATTTATATCTCTTAACCTATATAGACACGCCCTGGGAAGCAGATGATCTTAGGGACAGACCAGATCAAAGAGAAGAAATGTTTCAATATTTTAAAAATACACTTATCAAATACAATAGACCATTTATTATACTTGAAGGTAGTATTGAAAAACGCATGACAACTGCAATATCAACCATAAACAAACTTTTAAAATGAATTTTTCTGATCAGGATATTAAAGAAATTGAAGCCCACGGATTAACTGTTAAACAGGTCGAAAAACAAATTGACAAGTTTGTTAATGGTGTTCCTAATGTAAAACTTGTGGCAGCAGCAACCATTGAAGATGGAATATTTAAATTAACTGATGATGAAGAAAGACAGCTGCAGGATTTTTATAACAACCATAAAGACGGATTAAAAGTAGTAAAGTTTACACCAGCTTCTGGCGCAGCTTCGCGCATGTTTAAAGCAGTTTATCAATTTTTAGAAGAATATGATATTAATAAAGAAACTGTTAATGAATATATTGACAGAACAGGAAATAAGGATATTCAGCAATTGCTAGATAACCGCAAAAAATTTCCTTTTTATGAAAGAATTGAAGATATTCTAAAAGATAAATATTCTGAAGGTCAACTCAAGGATGAGAATTTCAAAAAGCTAGGTTTTTTAAAAATTATGATGGGGGATGATGATCTGGCATTTGGTAATTATCCTAAGGGACTTTTACCATTTCATAATTATGAGGGGCATAGCGCCACAGCATTTGAAGAGCATTTTCATGAGTCTGCTGCCTACGCCGCAGTAAATGATAAGGCACACCTTCATTTTACGGTTTCCCCAGAACACAAGGCAAAGTTTGAAAGTCATTTAAAAGATATTCAAAACTCAATTAGCAGCACGACAGGAATAAGTTATGAGGTTGATTATTCATTTCAGAAAAAGGCTACAGATACTGTTGCCGTGACACTTGATAATGAGCTCTATAGAATGCCTGATGGAAAATTACTCTTTAGACCGGGGGGACACGGCGCACTCATTGAAAATCTTAATGATATAGATGCAGACGTAGTTTTTATAAAAAATATTGATAATGTCCTGGTACAGGATAAAATTCATACGCTTGCTCACAGTAAAAAGATTTTAGCTGGACTTTTACTTAAACTTCAGGAAAAGGTGTTTAAATATCACAAATTGCTGGAGGAAGATTCAATTACCGATAAGCAAATTGAAGAACTTGAATTGTTCCTTAAAAATGATTTTAGCACGCGTTTAGATTCAGGTTATAGTAATCTTTCGTTTGATAATAAAAAACAATATTTAATTAAAATATTAAACCGTCCCATGCGTATATGTGGTATGGTTAAAAATGAAGGAGAACCAGGCGGTGGGCCGTTTTGGGTAGAAAATGAAATGGGAAAAACAGATTTACAGATTATAGAATCTGCACAAGTGAATCTGAAGGACGACAAGCAACAAAAAATATTTAACGATTCTACACATTTTAATCCGGTAGATATTGCTGCTGGATTGCGCAATTATAAGGGAGAGAAGTTTGACTTAACAAAATTTGTTAATCCTGACTTAGCTTTTATCGCAAGTAAAACCACAGATGGTAATAAGATTAAGGCGTTAGAACTTCCTGGTTTATGGAATGGCGCTATGGCCTTATGGAATACAATTTTTGTTGAGGTTCCCTTAGAAACTTTCAATCCTGTAAAAACGGTTAATGATCTTTTAAAACCTGCTCATCAGGTGTCAAAATCGTGAATAAAGAAGCATTATTAGCAGAATGTACATTTAAAGCTGTACGCAGCAGCGGTCCAGGAGGGCAACATGTCAATAAAACGTCTACTAAAGTTGTATTGACATGGAGTCTTCCTCAATCTCTAATTCTTAATGAGGAGCAAAAAAATAGACTTTCAGATAAGCTGGCAAATAAACTTACTAAGGACGAAACCATTATAATTTCATATGACAATAGCCGTAGTCAGTTGAAAAACAAGGAAGAAGTAAAATCAATCTTTATTTCATTAATAGAAAGAGCCCTTCATAAACCTAAAGCCAGAAGAAAAACCAAACCTACCCACACTTCCCGATTAAAAAGACTGGATTCTAAAAAGAAAAAAGCGCAGAAAAAATTCAACAGAAAATCACCTCCTTTAGACTAAAAATTGCAGAATTTATTCAGATATATAATTTAAAATTCTACCTTTCTACATGTTTCATTATTCTTTATGAGCAATCATCTTAAATCACAGGAGGAAGTCATAAATTGGCTTACTCCTTTTTTTGTAATTTAGTGCGAAAGGAAAACTATTATAATTATTAATTTTGACAAATTGAGAACTTGTAAATGACTCAAATACTAATTGTAGAAGACGATGTAGCATTTTGCAAAATGCTTTGTACCTTTCTAGAAAAGAAGGGGTATGGGGTCTTTTCTGCATATACTGCAGAAGAAGCATTTCGTTTGCTAGATACTAATAAAATAGGTCTTGTTATAACAGATGTAAGATTGCCAGATAAAAATGGTCTTGACCTGCTTAAGCATGTTAAAAATCATTACACTTATATTCCTGTAATTTTAATGACGGGCTACGCCGAAGTAAGCATGGCCGTACAAGCTATTAAACTGGGAGCTTTTGATTATATCTCAAAACCGGTGCGACCAGATGAGTTACTCACCATACTTAAAAAAGCTATAGCTAAAAGCAAAAATGAATTTTTGAATTCAGAAATTAAACCTCTTAGCGTTCAAAATAATTCATTTGAGATTAGTGATGAATTTCAACCCATGTTTATTCAGGGTGTTAGTGATGCGGCGGGAAAGCTTAATCAATATATTCATCTTGTTGCTCCTACCTTAATGTCTGTTCTCATAATTGGTGATAGCGGTACGGGAAAAGAGTATGTTGCAAAAAGTATACATGATAATAGTAAAAGAAAGGACCAGCAGTTCATTCCGGTAGATTGTGGTGCGATACCCAGAGAATTAGCATCTAGTGAATTCTTTGGCCATGTAAAAGGATCTTTTACAGGTGCGGTTAACGATAAGATAGGCCATTTTGAAGCGGCAAATGGAGGAACTTTATTTCTCGATGAGATAGGTAATTTAAGTTATGAATTGCAAGTGCAATTATTAAGGGCATTGCAAGAACGTAAGATAAAGCCAGTAGGTAGTAATAAAGAGATTTCTGTTGATATTAGGGTTATAGCTGCCACTAATGAAGACCTGGAGGTCGCAGTAAAGCAAGGTGAGTTTAGAGAGGATTTATATCATAGATTAAACGAGTTTTCTATAGAGGTTCCGCGTTTACATGATCGTAAAGAAGACCTTTTGTTATTTGCAAATGTATTTCTAGATAGAGCAAATGAAGATCTGGATAAGCAGGTGTTAGGCTTTAGTGATTCTGCGGTTGAAGCTTTAAAGCGCTATAACTGGCCGGGTAATTTAAGAGAGCTAAAAAATATTGTAAAACGTTCTGTATTACTAACAGATGAGAGAGTTATCCCTTTAGAAGTTTTACCTAGAGAAATTTCAACATTTGATAAAGAAGTTGCAGATGAATTTTCTTTATTCAGAAATAAAAATGAGCACGATATGATTATAAATGCCTTAGAGAAAACAGAAGGTAATAAAAGTAAGGCTGCCCGTTTACTAAATATTGATAGAAAAACGCTTTATAATAAATTGAG
>JBALXG010000304.1:0-4146 GCA_036961055.1 Leeuwenhoekiella sp.
TTTAAATCACGATTCACTGCAAGATTTAAATGCTATATTTCAGCTTAGCTTTAAATAAATGTGGCGATACTACCTTGATGTAACAAAATTTAATCTTGCATTTTCTTTTCTATTCGCCCTATTTTTCGGTGCTGGTCTGGGATTCAAAGGTGTTTTATACGGGTTATTTGTTTTTGGAATATTCGGAACACCAATAGGACTTATTGGGTTTAATTACTTTCATAAACCAGAATATTACATGTATTTTAATCTGGGATTTACAAAATCAAAACTTATAATTACAACCTGGCTTATCAATCTTGTGATCGCCGGGATTATGTTTGGCTTGCTTAGTTTAATAATAGCACTCTTTTAATGGCCAGACTCATTCTCCATAATGCCACAAAAGTTTTTGGTAAACGAAAGATTTTAGATAATGTAAATTTTGAATTAAAAACCGGCACCATAATGTCCATTTTTGGTCGAAATGGATGTGGAAAGAGCACACTCCTAAAAGTGCTCTTTGGAACCCTAAAATCGACCAATTTAGACCTAAAAATAGACGATAAATCTTTCAGCGGGAGCAAAATTATTAAAAATCAGCTTATAGGTTATTTGCCACAATTTTCATTTTTACCTGCTTCGGCAAGGGTTCGGGATGTGATTCCAATATTTTGTGAAGATGAAAAAATGCAGGAATCTGTATTTAATGCAAACCGCATGAATCATTTAACCAATCAACGTGTGGGAACACTTTCTCTGGGAGAACGGCGGTATCTGGAGTTGCTGCTCATAGGTAATCTTGAACATCCTTTTTTGATGCTTGACGAACCTTTCTCAATGGTTGAGCCACTTTACAAAGAAGCAATTATTGAGTTTTTAATTTCGCTTAAAGCGAAAAAAGGAATAATCCTAACAGATCATTATTATCGCGATGCGTGGAAGGTGAGCGACAAAAAATATGTTTTAAAAGAAGCTGTCCTGAAGCAGTTGAATACGCTGGAAGATTTAGTTACAACGGGATATTTACGATCATTATAGATCGATTTTTATTATCTTCATTTATGAATACTTCACATTATGAAAGATAACTTTTCACACTATGCAAAGGATTATGCTAAGTACAGGCCTACATATCCCTCAGAACTTTACAAATATTTATTCTCAGTAACAACTTCAAAAGATCTTGCCTGGGATTGTGGTACAGGAAACGGCCAGGTTGCTGTAGAACTGGCTAAAGTTTTTAAAAATGTATGGGCAACAGATCTTAGTCCCGAACAAATTGAATATGCTCCTAAATTAGAAAATATCAATTATGAAATCAGGCTGGCTGAAGATACTATTGACCAAAAACAGACAATAGATCTTGTAACTGTTGCGCAGGCAATTCACTGGTTTGACTTTGAGAAATTTTATAAGAATGTAAAACAGGTTTTAAAACCTAACGGAATTATTGCTGTAATAGGTTACTCGGTTTTAAGGGCAGATGATCAATTTAATGAGGTAATCAGGAGATTTTATAAAGAAATTACAGATCTTTATTGGGATGAGGAACGCAAATATCTGGATGAAGATTATCTTACAATTCCGTTTCCTTTTAAGGAAGAAGTTGTGCCAAAGATGGAAATTAAAGTAAAATGGAATAAGGAGCAGTTATTTAATTATCTAAATACTTGGTCTGCTGTTAAGCATTTTGAAAAAGAGCAGGGGATGAGTCCGCTCAATTTAATAAAAGAAGAAACTGCCGAAAAATGGGGAGATTTACCCGAAAAAGAGTTCATTTTTCCGGTTTTATTAAGAGTGGGAAGGGTTTGAGAAACAATAAAGAATTAGAAGTGAAGAGCTATCAATTATCAATGAGCAGTAAACGATTCAACAAATGATCGATTCAACGAATAAGCAATTCAGCCTTAACCAACGGAGGCTTTATAAACGTTAAGACAGCGTTCTCGTGCTTCTTTATGATCTACCATTTTTTCAGGATAATCTTCAGTATCAAATTCTTCTATAAACTTTTTAATATATTTTTTGTCTTTATCAAATTTATCGACTTGCGTCATAGGATTAAAAATCCTGAAATAAGGTGCTGCATCAACACCGCTACCAGCCGCCCACTGCCAGTTACCCACATTGCTGCTTTGTTCAAAATCAAGCAATTTTTCGGCAAAATAAGCTTCTCCCCAGCGCCAGTCTATCAATAAATGTTTACATAAAAAACTTGCAACCACCATGCGCACGCGATTATGCATGTAACCGGTTGTGTTTAATTGTCGCATACCGGCATCAACCATGGCAAAACCTGTTTTTCCGTTTTTCCATTTTTCAAATTCCTCTTCATTGTTGCGCCAGTCAATTCTGTCATATTTAGGTTTAAAGGCTTTGTCAACAGTTTCTGGGTAATGCCATAAAATCTGCATAAAAAATTCGCGCCAGATGAGTTCATTCCAGAAAACTTCATTTTTTTCGGCAATTGCCTTTTTTAGTATTTTTCTGATGCTGACAGTACCAAATCTAAGATGCGGCCCAATTCTGGAAGTGCCGCCAGCAATTGCCGGGAAGTTACGAGTTTTCTCATACTCGTTAATTAGCGTAGGCGTCACAGTGTAATCTGGGAATTTTAAATCTGATTCTTCAAATCCCATTTCATCAAGACTAAGATTAGGTAATCTTGAATTTTGAATTAAGTTTTCCAGATAATCATTAGTGTAATAAATATTCAGATTCTTATCAGGATCAAAATTTTCTTTCCACTTATTTTTATAAGGAGTGTACACTATATAAGGATCGCCGTCACCTTTTACAATCTCACTTTTTTCAAAAATCACCTGATCTTTAAAGGTTTTAAACCGAATTTCATGCTTTTCAAGCAGGTTTTTAATTTTCTCATCACGCTCGCGAGCATAAGGTTCATAATCATGATTAGTGTAAACTTCTGCGATATTATAATCTTTAAGCAGCTGCTGCCAAATATCTAAAGGTTTGCCATGATATAATGCGATTGAACTACTGTAATTATTCTGCAATTCACTTCGCATTTTTTGAATTGTCTCATAGATAAAAGTAACTCTGGGATCATCAGGCTTAAGTTCATCAAGAATTGTGGAATCAAAAATAAATATAGGAATAACTGGATTTTCTCCTTTTAAGGCTTCAAAAAAACCCACATTATCGTCTGATCTTAAATCTCTGCGAAACCAAAAAACATTCACTTTTTGCATAAACTAATTTACGTTTAATGTAGACATACCGCCATCAACTCCCAGAATCTGACCAGTAATCCAGCTGCTGTCATCGCTCAATAAAAATTGAGCAATCTTGGCAATATCTTCTGTAGAACCAACTCGCTTTAAAGGATGTCGTTCATCCATTTTTTCTCTTTTCTTCTCATTTCCCAAAAGTTTTTGAGCAAGTGGTGTGTTTGTAAGTGACGGCGCAATCACGTTTACCCGAAAACCGGGAGCATATTCTGCAGCGAGCGCTTTTGCAAAACCTTCAATTGCTCCTTTAGCCGCAGCAACGCTTGTGTGAAATGGCATACCCACTTTTACAGCTACCGTACTAAAGAATATAATACTTGCTTGATCTGAATTTTTTAATCTGTCAATTACAGTTCTAAACGTTTTTATAAGATTGAAAAAATTGATTTGCATATCCTCAATAAAGGCATCCTGAGAAATCATTTTAAAAGGTTTAAGGTTTATAGAACCGGGACAATAAACAAAACCATCTAAAGTATCTGGCAGTTGCGTTAAATCTAAATCACCATTTTGTGCGTCATATTTGATATAAGTCACATTTAGTTTATCCAGATTTTCTGAAGTTCGCGATGCGATATATACATTATAATCATTCTGCATTTGAGTTGCCAGTCGAAAACCAATACCATAAGAACCACCAATAAGTAGAATATTTTTCTTCATTCTAATGTTTTATAAAATTTCAGATTTGGATCTCGCAGATTTGTCATCTGGTTCTCGATTTAAATCTATTGAGAGTTTATCTGGTTTGTACTCACCAAAAAGTTCTATCAATCTTTTTTCCCGATAATCAAATATTTCTTTCAATTTGGGTTTTACTAAAAATGGATGAACCAGCTGACCTAAAATTCCGAAAGGCACTTTATAATCAACAATATCTTCCATCTCAACGCCTCCGGGAATTTCGCGT
>JBALXG010000305.1:0-4131 GCA_036961055.1 Leeuwenhoekiella sp.
GGAAAAGTCGCAGTCAGTTCATAATTTTCATTTATTAAATCCATACTATCTAGCCATATCTGAAGCTTCTTAAAGTTATGTCTCCTCATAGTTTGAATTCAAAATTTATAATTATAAACTCCTGTTTCTTGAATCCATTTTGTCCTGATTCTAATTTAAAAATTCATAAACCCCGGCGGCACCCTGACCTGTACCTACGCACATGGTTACAATACCGTACTTTCCTTTCATATCACGCTTACGCATTTCATCAAATAATTGAACAGAAAGTTTACCACCTGTACAACCTAAAGGATGACCTAAAGCAATCGCACCACCATTCACATTTACGATATCCGGGTTTAAGCCAAGTTCTCTAATTACGGCAAGAGATTGAGAAGCAAAAGCTTCGTTAAGCTCAATAAGATCAATATCATCTTGCTTTAGTCCAGCTTGTTTTAATGCTTTTGGGATCGCTTTTACCGGTCCTATTCCCATTATTCTAGGTTCAACACCCACAGCTGCAAAATTTACAAGACGTGCTATTGGTTCAAGGTTTAATTCCTTAACCATTTCTTCACTCATGATAAGAACAAAAGCTGCGCCATCACTCATTTGAGAAGAATTACCCGCTGTCACGCTTCCGCCTTCTGCAAAAACAGGTCTTAATTTGCCTAAAACTTCAAGACTTGTATCTTTTCTTGGTCCTTCGTCTTTGTTAACCGTATAAGTTTCTGTTACTTTTTTACCCGCTTCATTTACAAAAGTATGCTCTACATTAATTGGCACAATTTGGTCTTGAAAACGGTTTTCAGCCTGAGCTTTTAATGCTTTTTGATGCGAATTGTAAGCAAACTCATCCTGATCTTCACGAGATACATTAAACTGCTTTGCAACCGCTTCTGCAGTAAGACCCATTCCCCAGTAATAATCTTCATGCCCTTCTTTAGCCATTTTATAATCTGGTACGGGTTTGTAACCACCCATAGGGATGTAGCTCATGCTTTCTGCGCCACCAGCTATGATACAATCTGCCATACCTGCCTGAATTTTTGCCGAAGCCATAGCTATTGTCTCAATACCTGAAGCACAATATCTGTTTACGGTTACACCGGGAACGTCTTCAATTTTAAGTCCCATAAGCGAAATTAACCGACCCATATTTAGACCTTGCTCAGCTTCTGGCATCGCATTGCCTACAATGACATCATCGATTCGTTTTTTGTCAAAATCGGGTAAATCTTTTAACATATACTGAATAGTTTCTGCCGCGAGTTCGTCAGGTCTTTTAAATCTGAATACTCCTCGTGGAGCTTTGCCTACTGCAGTACGATATGCTTTAACTATATATGCTGTTTTCATTTAAAATAGTATTTAGATTTTAGAATTGAGTAGTTAGATTACTTTTCTAAAGATTTGATTAAGGAATAACTCATTTTTTGTACTTCCGTTACCTGTTCTATTACAGGTTGAGCTAATTTTTTGTCTATTAGATTAAGTCGATATGATAAAATGAGCTGAGTTAAAAGTTCATATGAAGAACCCGAAGCTATACCTAAAAATTGTTTGAATTCGCCTTTAGTATTTCTACCAGCTCCTTCGGCAATATTTGATGGTACTGAAATTGCACTTCTTCTAATCTGACTTGTTAATCCATATTTCTCTTCAGGAGGAAACTGAGCAGAAATCATATAAGTCTGTTCTGCGATATCCATAGCCTTATTCCAAATTTTCAAATCTTCAAGTTTATGCATGATGTTCTATTTACTCAATCCTCATTACTAATTTCTCAATTCTCTAATTACGCAACGGTTTCCCTTTTTTGATCATGTGCTCCAGACGTTCCAGGGTCTTGCGCTCTCCACAAAGACTTAGAAAAGCCTCACGTTCCAGATCAAGTAAGTACTGTTCTGTTACGTAAGAAGCTTCAGAAAGATCACCGCCGGCCATTACATAAGCCAGTTTGTTTGCGATTTTCTTATCGTGATCGCTTATATACTTTCCTGCTTCCATCGCATCTGTACCTACCATAAACATACCTAAGGCTTGTTTACCAAGTACTTTTACATCTTTTCTCTTGATAGGCATTGTGTAACCCTGATCTGCCATAAATCGAGCGGTAGCTTTTGCCGTAGCAATCTGGCGATCTTTGTTAACCACAACTATGTCTTTACCGTGTTTTAAAATTCCTGTATCGTAAGCTTCATAAGCAGAAGTAGATACTTTTGCCATTCCTATCGTAAGAAAATATTCTTGTAAACGGTTAAGCTCAACATCGTTTTTCTCAAAAGTGTCTGAAGCACGTAGCGCCATTTCTTTAGAACCGCCACCACCTGGAATTACACCAACACCAAATTCTACTAAACCAATATAACTTTCTGCCGCTGCTACAACTTTATCTGCGTGTAATGTCATCTCGCAACCACCACCAAGCGTCATTCCGTGTGGAGCAACAACTACCGGAATAGAGGAGTAGCGCAATCTCATACAGCTATCCTGAAAATATTTTACAGCCATATTGAGTTCGTCATATTCCTGCTCAACGGCCATCATAAATATCATCCCGATATTTGCCCCTACAGAGAAGTTTTTGCCCTGATTTCCTACCACTAGTCCGTCAAAATCTTTTTCTGCGATATCAATCGCTTTATTTAAACCGGCGAGAACGTCACCACCTATAGAATTCATTTTAGACTGAAATTCTACATTTAATATTCCATCGCCAAGGTCTTCTACAACAACACCGCTATTCTTAAAAACTTCGTTAGTTTTACGAATGTTATCCAGAATTATAAAGGCATCCTGACCGGGTTTTTTAAGATAGTCTCCTTTCGGAATATCATAATACCATGTTGCACCTTCTTTTACTTTATAAAAGGAATCATTACCGTTTTCTACTAATTTATTTATCCATTCAGCAGGTTGAAAACCTTCCTGCTTCATCAACTCAATTCCTTTTTGAACACCCAGAGCATCCCAAATTTGAAAAGGGCCATGTTCCCAGCCAAAACCAGCACGCATGGCGTCATCAATTTTATAAAGTTCGTCTGTTATTTCCGGAATTCTGTTTTGAACATAAGCGAAAAGCGAAGCGAAATTCTTTCTATAAAATTCACCTGCTTTATCTTTTCCGTTTACTAGAACTTTAAAACGGTCTTTTACATTATCAATGGTTTTTGTAAGCTCGAGAGTTGCGAAAGAAGCACGTTTGCTAGCTCTGTAATCCATAGAATCGAGGTCAAGAGAAAGAATTTCACTTGAACCATCATCTTTTCTTACTTTTTTGTAAAAACCCTGACCAGATTTACTTCCCAGCCATTTGTTCTGCATCATTGTATCTATAAAACCAGGAAGTTTGAACAGTTCGTGGCGCTCATCATCCTGACAATTTTCATAAATACCGTTTGCAACATGAACCAGAGTATCAAGACCAACAACATCTACTGTACGAAAGGTTGCAGATTTTGGTCTTCCAATTACAGGACCAGTTAATTTATCAACTTCTTCAATGGTCATTCCCATTTCTTTTACAGAATGAAAAAGACTCATTATGCTGAAAATACCTACGCGATTACCTATAAAGGCCGGAGTATCTTTAGCTACAACAGTTGTTTTGCCAAGAAATTTCTCACCGTAACCATTAAGGAAATCAAGAACCTCTTTTGAAGTTTCAGGACCCGGGATTATCTCAAAAAGGTCAAGATATCGTGCAGGGTTAAAAAAGTGAGTTCCGCAGAAATGCTTTTTAAAATCCTCACTACGTCCTTCGCTCATAAAGCGAATAGGAATACCTGATGTATTAGAAGTAATTAAAGTACCGGGAGTACGGTAATTATCAAGTTTTTCAAAAACCTGTTTTTTAATATCAAGTCTTTCAACAACAACTTCAATAATCCAATCTACTTCAGAAACTTTAGACAAATCATCATCCATATTACCTGTGGTGATGCGCTTTGCAAAATCTATATGATAAATAGGTGAGGGCTTCGATTTTAACGAATTTTGAAGATGCTCATTAACCAAGCGGTTACGTACAACTTTATCTTCAAGGGTTAAACCTTTAGCTTTTTCCCTATCAGTTAGTTCTCTGGGGACAATGTCAAGTAACAATACTTCAACCCCAATATTTGCAAAATGACATGCGATGCCACT
>JBALXG010000306.1:0-4123 GCA_036961055.1 Leeuwenhoekiella sp.
TAAGATTTGAATATACCCACGCTTTTAAAGTAAGTGCGATCGCTTCATAATTGGGATCTTCAGCAGCAACTGAAGCCAGCTCCATCTCTTTAATATTATTGAGCCATTTGTAATAATTGTACCAGGAAGAATTACCTATATTCTGACTTACATCATAGCGGTGTAATCCACCCGAAACGCTAGGGAATGGCAATGAGACTTGCATTAAATCAAAAGTAATGCTGGCGCTGCGATCTGCATTGTGTGTAGCCAAACCGTAAATTATAGGATTGATCAATGTCCCGGGACTGATCTCTGCAATGCGGTTAGGATCTTCATTTACTTCTTCAAAATTGCTGGTGCAAGAGACAAGCAATGCAAGTAAAATCAGGCTTGTGGTGATAACTTTAAATGTTTTCATCTTTATTATAAATTTACTTTTAGATTAAAACCGTAAGTGGCGGGAGATGGCATTTGTCCCATCTCGATACCTGGTAAAATGGTGTTTCCGTTAAGCGCGGCAGTCTCAGGATCATAAATAGGAAAGTCTGAAACGGTAGCAAGATTTCTTCCGTAAATCGAGAAATTCAGGCTATTAATTCCGGTATCTGCTAACCACTTTTTTGGGAAATTATATTGCAGACTCACTTCCCGAAGCTTTAGAAATGAAGCATCAAAAGAATTTGATTCAACATTGGCACGGCGATAATAGCGGTTATACCAGTCTGGTGTAACAGCAGCGGTTGTATTGGGAGAATAAGTACCATCCTCATTTAGCACAACGCCATCGCCTATAATTACTCCTTCTTCACGACCCATAAAAGTTGATCGCAATTTTCCCTGTTGTGTGGCTTTATGATGCGTCTGTGAATATATGATTCCGCCTTTTTGCCCGTCAAGCACAACATTTAAAGTAACATTCCCCAAGTTAAAACTGTTATTGAGACCAGCTTTCCAGTCTGGACTTGCATCGCCTATGTATTGTATTTCATCTGGATAGGCAGGTAAACCAGCATCGTCATAAACAATTTTACCTTCCGGGGAACGCACAAAACCATAACCATAAATAGCAGTGGTAGTTCCTCCTACTTTTGCAATAAGTGTGGCTTGCCCGCCAGAACCTATTTCCTGTTGGCCGTCAATACCATCTGCCAGTTCAAGCACTTTATTCCAGTTACGTGACCAGGTTAAGGTGCTGCTCCAGCTAAATTTATCAGATTTGATGATTTTTCCGGTAAGTGTTAATTCTACTCCCCGATTGCGCACTTCGCCAGAGTTTAAAACTCCCGAACTGTATCCGGTCGTGATATCAAGCGGCACCGAAATAATTTGATTTTTAGTGTTGGTTTCATAAACTGTTGCATCAAGATTTATTCGGTTTTTGAGAAAACGTGCTTCAATACCTGTTTCATAACTTGTGGTTATTTCAGGTTTAAAATTTCCATTATAAAGTCCCGTAGGCACTGTCGCAGAACTTGCAAAAGCATTCTGACTGTAATATTTACTGGTTTTATAAGGATCTGTATCATTACCCACCTGCGCATATGAGAAACGATACTTTAAATAATCCATCGCTTCGGGAAGATTAAATATTTGCGAAAGAATAAAACTGGCATTCGCCGAAGGATAGAAAAAAGAATTATTAGCCACGGGTAAAGTGCTTGACCAATCATTTCTTCCTGTAAGATCTAAATATATTTTATCTTCATAAGAGACCGAAAATAAACCGTAAAGACTGTTTACTTTCTTGTTTCGGTCATACTTAGCGATGATAGGATTGTTAATTCCGTTAGCCAATTTATAAACTCCCGGAACCACAAGACCATCTACCGAAGCATCTGTTCTGCGATATTGATAATCCATCGCATTGCCACCTAAAGAAAATGAATAACCAAAATGATCATTGAACTGATTTTCATAACTCAATAAAAAATCTGTATTTACTTCCTGTTTCCAGATATCCTGCGCTTCATAATAACCTCTTGCATATCGATTTATGCTGTATGGCCGTTTCTGCTCACGATCCTGATGATAGGTATTTAATGAGGTTCTAAGCATTAAATCTAGCTTTGGCGCAAGCTCAATATTGGCATAAATATTCCCTACAATTTGATTACTCGCCAAAGGGTTTGTCGCTTCATAGGCGATTAAATATGGATTATCAACATACGAGCTAAAGGGTTGAATCTGCTGAATCTGATCTTGCCCATCCTGCCAAATAGGGCGTAGCCAATCTAAATTAACATTAGGATTCTGGAAAATCATAAAATAAGCGATAGACCCATTATTGTAGCCAGAACTGGGCAGGTTATCGCTGCTTCGGTTGTTGTAATTAATAACCGAACCAATTTTAATATGATCTGAAATTTGATATTGAGAATTGACCGATGCCGTTATGCGCTCATAACCGGTATTAGGCATAATCCATTCGTTTTTAGAATGGCCAACAGAAAGTCGCATAGAACCTTTATCATTTCCGCCTTGCAGCGAAATATTATTATCATAAGTCACCCCGGTACGCCAGAAATCTTTGCGATTATCAGGATAGGCTCGCCACGGTTGGCGTGTTGCAGATTGCCCTTCTAAATTGGGATCATACTGATAAAATTCCTGCCCTTCAAACTTAGGTCCCCAAGCACTACTTGTGCTTCCTGTATTATTACCATCTTCTGAAGCGCCATAAGAATAATAAGGATCACCGTTGTCATCAAAACTTTTGCCGGTGCCCTGCCCGTATTCATATTGCCAGTCTGGCCAGCGCTGAATAACGTCCAGATTAATGCTGGAGTTAAAAGTAATACCGAGACCGGCGGTTTTCTTGCCCGATTTGGTTGTAATAATTAAGGCTCCGTTGGCTGCGCGACTTCCATACAAAGCAGTTGCTCCCGGTCCTTTTAAAACCGTCACGCTCTCGATATCATCCAGATTTAAGTCTGAAATCGCATTCCCATAATCAATAGGAGAATCGTCTCCGGTATAAGCACTAGAAGAACCTGAGGTAGTCATCTCATTATTAACGGGTACGCCGTCAACCACGATTAATGCATTATTTCCATTAGGATTTAAAGAGTTATTTCCCCGCAGGGTAATTTGCTGTGAATTGAGAGGTCCTGAACCTGCAGAAACAATATTTAATCCAGCCACTTTCCCTTTTAAACCAGAAGACCAGTTGGTGGGCATGGTTTGAGATAAATTATCAGACTGAATAGTTGCCTGAGAGAAACCCAGCCTTTTTTCTTCCCTTTTTATTCCCAGGGCAGTTACTACCACTTCGTTTAAGGCATTTACATTATCCTGAAGCATGATTTCCTGAAAAGTTCCCGGGGTAGCTTGAACTGTTTTGGTAGTAAAACCAACAAAAGAAATTTCAAGAATTGTAGAAGTTCCTGAAAGTTTCAGATCAAAATTTCCATCAAAATCGGTTGTTGTGCCGTTGCTCGTTCCTTGCTCAATAACGGTAGCGCCCGGTAAGGGAAGTCCGTTTGCATCTGTCACTTTTCCTTTAATTATCTGCTGAAAATTATCGGTTTTCAGCACAGTAACGGTATTATTAAGTTTTTTAAACTGAAAGCCAGTTTGTGCACTTATTTTATTTAAAATGGAGTACAGACTTTCATGATCAGCATCGATTGTAAAATGCTGATTTGTTTCTGAAATAGCATTATCAAAAACAAAGGTGAAATCGGTTTGCTTTTCTATTACAACAAAAACTTCTGTAATTGAAGCATTTTTTATGGATGCCGTCACATAAACATTCTCCAAATCCTGATTCGCTGAAGTAGCAAAAACACTGGTATTCAACATCAGGAAAATAATAAGATAAAAGGGTTTTTGAAATTGTAACTTTTTAAAAAATTGTAGTTTAGTCTTCATACAATTAGGCTATAAATTAATTATTTGTAGTCGTTGATTTATTACGCCCATTTCTGTTGCAGCAGAAGTGGGTTTTATAGGTTTAGAGGTCGGTTTTTTGTCTTATAAGGATGTTTTTTGGTGTTACATATTTGATTTCCAGATTCTTTAGCATTGCGATACTTTTGAGTACATTCTTCAGTTTTTCTTCTTTAAATTTTCCTGAGATTGTGAGTTCTTCAATATCCATCTGCTCAAATTCTATTTCAACATCATACCAGTTTTCCAGAAT
>JBALXG010000307.1:0-4114 GCA_036961055.1 Leeuwenhoekiella sp.
CGATCTTATTTTTGGCTTGCCTTTTCAAACCGAAACTGACATTGAGCAAACAATACTGGAGACGGTAAAAATGAGACCAGACAGAATTTCTTTTTACAGCTATGCCCATACACCTTGGTTAAAAGAAAACGGACAGCGTGGTTTTAATGAAAAAGATGTTCCTGAGGCAGCAACAAAACGCCGCCATTATAATATGGGCAAAAAAATATTGCTTGAAGCGGGTTATCTGGAGATTGGGATAGATCATTTTGCATTACCGGAAGATACTTTGACCAGAGCTGCGCAACAAGGCAGATTGCATCGTAATTTTATGGGATATACTACATCGGGTACCCAGACAACAATTGGTCTGGGTGTTTCTGCCATAAGTGATGCCTGCACTGGTTTAGGACAAAATGTAAAAGGACTAGAAGAGTATCACAGTCTCATTAACAACGATATTCTGCCTATTTACCGGGGTCATATTCTTACCACCGAAGATGAGGTTATACGTAAACATATATTGAACTTAATGTGTCAATTTCATACTTCCTGGAAATCTCAGGAAACTGAGCCCAGTCAACTTACAGCCATTTTACAACGCTTACGCGAAATGGAAAAAGATGATCTTATGTATATAGGCGAGAAATTTTTGCAGATAACTCCGGCAGGACGCGCTTTTGTGCGCAACGCGTGTATGGCTTTTGATCAATATATTCATGGAGGAATTGCAGATAAGAAAGCATTTTCAATGATCATTTAGCCTTAAGAGGACGGTTTTAGTATTAAAAAAGGGGATTTTATATATAAAAAAGGAGGTTTTTGCCTCCTTTTTCTTTTGCCTTATCTCAGATATTTTAATTCTGCTCTTTCTTTATTGAGTAGCAAGTTTTCTGTCGTCTATCATTAGCACTTTTTTTAAATGCAATCGTAGTAGTGATATTGAGGGTTATAAGTAATTACTGATTTTATTTCAAAGATGACATTGGTCATTTTCTACGAGTCCTTACGGTTGCATCTTTGTTTCATAATTAAAAACAACCACCATGAAAATTGTAAATACTCTTCGTTTAATAACTCTTCTCACTATCGCCGCTTTATGTTTTAATACCACCCTTCAGGCGCAAACCTATATCCTTCAAAAATCAACTTCACAGATGGAAGTGCTAGGTACTTCAAATATACATGACTGGGAATTAACGGTAGAAGATATGCAGGGTACTCTTGAAGTAACACAGAAAGATAATGCCTTAAAAAGCCTTGACAAGCTGCAATTATCAATTCTTGCAGAGAGTTTAAAAAGTGGAAAAGGCGGAATGGATAAAAACACTTTTAAAGCGCTCAATACTTCAGACTATAAAAACATAACCTACAAATTAAAATCTGTTGAAAGCATAAATGCTAAAAGCGGCGGAGACTACACCATAAATACCACTGGTGATCTAATGCTGGCCGGGGTTACTCAAAGTATCTCAATAGTATTTGATGCTAAAATTATAGTGGGACAGATCACTCTTGTAGGTGAAAAGGAAATCAATATGATCGATTACAAAATAGATCCGCCTAAAGCTCTGTTCGGCACTATAACTACCGGAGAAAAAGTCACTATAAAATTTAAAACAACTTTCACCAAATAATTCAATTTTTAAAAAACAACACCATGAGAAATTCTATTAAATATTTCAGCCTTGCCTGTTTAGCTTTCTTCGGAATGGCTGTTCAAGCTCAAAGTCAACGTGACTTTGATAATTACAGAAATCCAGATAAAAGCGGCATAAATCAGTTTGAGGCTCCTAAAGACACCGTTAGCACCTTTGACGGCCTGTATGTACGCATAGGTGGTGCTTCAACACTACAGTTTCAGTCTATTGATCATGAAAATTCTGGTAATACACTAACCCCAGTTTTACAGGAGATTGGGGATAATTTTAATCTTGCTACAGCAAATTTAGATCTGGATGTCGCCTTGTATGATGGGGTAAGTATGCATTTGAGAACTTATCTTTCTTCTCAACACCATAATGAACCTTATGTAAAAGGTGGGTATTTCCAAATTGATAAACTCGATTTTATTGAAAAAGGATTTATGGAAAATCTGATGAATCACATGCGTATCAAAGTAGGTCATATGGAAAATAACTATGGAGATGCCCATTTTAGAAGAACAGATAATGCGATGTCTCTTCATAACCCTTTTGTAGGTAATTACTTGATGGACAGTTTTACTACTGAAGTAGGAGGAGAGGTTTACCTCTTTAATAAAGGATGGTTAGGAATGTTAAGTGTTACAAATGGCAAATTAAATCAGGCTGTTACAGATCCTGGAGTGACAAGTCCATCATTTATAGCAAAAGTAGGTTATGATAATACTATTGCACCAGACTTGAGATTTCGTTTAACAGGCTCAGTTTATAAAACAAACCAGACAGCAAGTGCTTATTTATATAGTGGTGACCGTGCCGGTTCTAGATATTATAATGTTATGACTACAGATGATGGTAGTGGCGATGGTTTTCGTGCAGGGCGTATTAATCCCAATCTTAAAAACGAGCTAACTTCATTTATGATTAACCCATTTATAAAATACAAAGGACTTGAGTTTTTCGGAATTTTTGAAACTGCTACAGGTAAAACCTCTTCAGAAACAGATAATCGTACCTGGAACCAGTATTCTGGTGAATTAATCTATCGTTTTGGTCCTACAGAAAACTTGTATTTAGGTGGCCGTTATAATTTGGTAGACGGTGAACTGGAAGGTGCAGCCGATGTAAGTGTAAACCGTTTTCAACTTGCCGGAGGTTGGTTTATGACTAAAAATATCCTGATGAAAGTAGAATATGTATATCAGGACTATAAAGACTACCCATTAGAAGATATTCATAATGATGGACAATTTAAAGGCTTAATGCTTGAAGCAGCAATAAGCTTTTAAGGGTGAGTTGGTGAATGAAAGTGGAAGTTCTTTTTTTAGAGCTTCCACTTTTTTAATTTTTATTATGAAACATATGTTTTATTTTTTAGCGATACTTTTTTCCGTTAATCTTGGCGCGCAGAATATTGACTATTCTAAAATGGTGATTAATGATCTCAAGGAAAGCGACCTCTTCATTATAGGAAAGACTAACGTCAACACCTTTACCTGCTTATTTAATATCAACTATTTAAAAAAATGTCAAGAAGTATTTTACATAGAAAACGATGGTGAGTTTAACTTTAAAAATGCTGTGTTAGTTTTAGATACTCAAGGATTTGACTGCGGAAGCAAACCAATTAACAGGGATTTTAATAAGCTTTTACAAACTGATGAATATCCTGAAATTACAATTGAAGTTAGAAAAGCACAAATTGCTGAAACGGGGGCAAATGCAATAGTAGCCATAGGCATTGCAGGAAAAGCGCTTGAATATAAAGTGCCGGTCACTATTATTAACACTCCTAAAACGCATTTTAAAGGGGTGCTACAATTAAAGCTAAGCGACTATGAGTTAGAGCTGCCTAAAAAATTATTTGGATTAATAGAAGTAAAAGATGAGATTGAGATTCATTTTAATATAGTCGCAAGTTATAAGAGACCTGAAGCTTCAAATTGAAAGCAACACTCAATTCTATAAACATCTGCAATTTTTTTTAAGGTATTTTTTTGGCGTAAGCTTTTAAGAAAAGTACTTCACGTAAGTTGAGCGGCGTATTTGAGAGTTGTAAATTTTACTATTGTAACTTTTTCCAACTTTATGATGATCCTCAATAAATTAACCAGAGTAGAGAATTGTTCCAAAAAAATAAAACCTTGCAAATCTTTAGATTTGCAAGGTTTTGGTGTCAGATGTTATTCTGATTAGTGATCTGGCTGGGGCTCGAACCCAGGACCCTCTCCTTAAAAGGGAGATGCTCTACCAACTGAGCTACCAGGTCAAAATTGTAAAGAACTATTACAGCAGTAATCTTAAAAAAAAATCAGCTCACGAGTTTAAATAAAAAAGCCTCTTGTTTTTTCGAAGAGGCTTTTAATAAAATGGTGACCGGGCTGGGGCTCGAACCCAGGACCCTCTCCTTAAAAGGGAGATGCTCTACCAACTGAGCTACCAGGTCAAAAGCATATTCAGAACTAATATTCCCTCAATGCGGGTGCAAATAT
>JBALXG010000308.1:0-4109 GCA_036961055.1 Leeuwenhoekiella sp.
GTTCTTTTCTGTTGTGGATTTGCTTTTTCATTGTATTAGTTTGTAACCCTTCCATCTTTCGCTTCGCTTAAGCCACCTTCCCTTAAAAAGGGAAGGAGTTTTTTTTGACTGTTCCCCTCCTTTTTAAGGAGGGGTGCTCCGATTCTATCGGGGTGGGGTGGTTTTTTACAATTATTTATCCTTTTCACTCTCTTTTTCTGCACTCGGAATCAGAGCCTTTAAATCTTCCAATGTATTAGCATCTTCTATTTTTTTGTCTTTTCGCCAACGCAGCATTCTCGGAAAACGGGTTGCGACACCGCTTTTATGTCGGGATGAAGGAGCAAGACCTTCAAAGGCGATCTCAAAAACGTGATGCGGAGTTACACTACGTACAGGGCCAAAGCGTTCTAAGGTATTTCGTTTTATCCATGCATCAAGACTTCTAAATTCAACATCTGTTAAGCCGGAATATGCTTTCGCGAAAGTGACCAGTTCTTCGTGGTTTTCATCCCAAAGTCCGAAGGTGTAGTCCGTAAATAAATTACTTCGACGACCGTGACCACGCATGGCATAAGTGAGTACAGCATCAATGGTAAGTGGATCTACCTTCCACTTCCACCAATCTCCTTTTTTACGGCCAACTAAATATGGGGAATCTTTTCGCTTCAGCATCAATCCTTCAGACATGACTTCGCGGGAGCGTTCTCTTTCTATGGCGGCTTCTTCCCAGTTTTCAAATTGCATGGTTTCAGAAAGGTGCAAGGGCAGTTCGTCATGTTTAACTTCTTGATAAAGGTTTTCTAAAATTCCCCGCCTTTCGGCGAAAGCCAGATTACGAATATCTTCTCCGTTCCATTCTAAAATATCATAGGCTTTTAAAATTACAGGTGTCTTTTTTAGCTGATTTTTAGTAATATTCTTACGACCAATTCGGGTTTGTAAATCGTTGAAAGTGCCTATAAAATCGTCTTTAAAAGGCAAAATTTCGCCATCAAAAACGGTTCCGTTAGGAATTGTATTTACGAAAGCCTGAAATTCAGGATATTTATCGGTTACCAGCTCTTCACCGCGTGACCAGACAAAAACTTCACCGTTGCGCAGAATAACCTGTGAACGAATACCATCCCACTTATGCTCTGCGCTCCACTGTGATATATCACCCAGATCTTCCGGCTCACTTTCGATAGCGTAAGCCAAATAAAAGGGATAGGGTTTGCTTAAAAAATCCTCCTCATTTTCTTCTAAAATCAGCTTTTTAAAGGTGGTTTTTTGGGGAGACCAGTCGCCCATAAGTTTATAGGCGAGAATGTCTTCATCTATTCCGGTAGCTTTTGAGAGGGCGCGCGTCATTAATTTCTGACTCACCCCTATGCGGAAACTGCCTGTGATCAATTTTGTGAAAACGAAACGCTCGTAATAATTAAGATCGGTCCAGTTTTCAAAAAGATAGGCTCGTTTTTCCTCGTCTGTTTTTTTCTTGAGGGCAAGCATTTCCTCTAAAAATTGGGTTAGGCTTTTATCTGTACTTTCTTCAGAAGCGGGAATGATGAGCGCGATTGTTTCGGCGAGATCTCCTACAATGTGGTAACTTTCTTCAAACAACCATAGCGGAATGCCCGAAAGTTCTGTAGCCCAAGTACGCAACAAGGTGGTATTTACAGGTCGCGGTGGACGCCGATGTGAAAGTATAGCAATAGCCCATAGCTTATCATCAGGATTTGCTTCCCTGAAATATGCAGCTAGTGCCTCTACCTTTAAATTGGTTTTATTAGTGCTGTCGATTTGCCGTATGAGTTCTGCGAATTGTTTCATGCCTCACCTTCCCTCTCTGCCTTTCAGGCATCTCTCCCCAAGGGAGAGAATTGCAAATGATTTATTAATCTTCATTTTCTTTATCTTTTTGTGTGCCGTCTTCATCTTCTTCATATTGCGTTTGCTCGGTGCGGGCGTCGTAACCTTGCTCGCGGAGAAAGCGTGAAAAAATATCAGTATAGCCATGGGTGCAGATAATTTTATGCGCACCCGTTTCTTTAATGCTTTGTAATAAACTTTGCCAATCGCAATGGTCTGAAAGGACAAAACCTTTATCGATAGCTCGTCTTCTTCGCGCTCCGCGAAAAGTCATCCATCCGCTCGCCGAAGCCGTCACATAAGGAACCATTTTACGTAACCACGGGCTCCCGTGTGCACTGGGAGGGGCCACGACTATATTGCCTTTAAGTTCTTCCTTTTTTGTTTCTTTAGTTATTCTCTCTGTGGGCGGTAGATCAACTAAAGTGCGCACAACTTCATTCATATTTTCTACCGCACCATGCGTGTAGATTTTACCAATATTTGTGTCAAGATGTTTGATAAGACGTTGGGCTTTACCTAAAGAATACCCGAAGAGTACTGATGTTTTACCTTCGGTCTGATTTTCTGCCCACCACTGATTAATATCGCTCATGACCTGCGCCTGGGGAACCCATTTAAAAGCGGGCAGGCCAAAAGTGCATTCGGTGATGAATGTATCGCAACGCACCGGTTCGTACGGAACAGCGATGCCATCATCTTCGGTTTTATAATCTCCTGTAAAAACCCATACTTCACCTTTGTGCTCGACGCGTATCTGACTGCTACCAATAATATGCCCGGCGGGGTGAAAACTAAACTTGACACCGTTTATTATAAAACTTTCGCCGTAGGCTTTACCAGTTACTTCAATATCACCAAGACGATGTTTAATAATAGGCACATTTGTGTTCTGGGTAATATATTTTTTATGTCCATAGCGACTGTGATCTGCATGCCCGTGCGAAATTATCGCATGATCTACCCTGCGCCACGGGTCGAGATATAATTTCGCAGCAGCGCAATAAATACCGTTATCGTTAAATTGAAGAAGTGGTTCTGCCATTGTGAAACCAAGTTATGGATTGTTGATTTTATGGCATTACAGATTAAGAAAATATTAGCGATCTAACGAGTTTCAAGCTTAATTAGCAAAATAATGTCTTTTTGATTTTTTAAAGAAGGTGGAATAATTATCTTTGGGCTCTTAAAAAATGTTAATATGTCTTTTACAGATTTGTTCGATAGCGGAGAACATCGTCGCAACCTAGGACACTTTGCAGCAATTGCCAATATGGCTACTGTAGATGGTGCTATTACACCAGAAGAAGAAAAATTGTTAAAACGATTTGCGATTAAACTGGATATTGATGAGCTTGAGTATAAGGACGTTTTAATTGACCCTACAAAGTATCCTATAAATCCACCTAATAATTCTGATAAACGCCTTGAGCGTTTACATGATCTTTTCAGAATGATTTTTGCCGATCATTATATTGAAGATCATGAGCGTTTTCTTATTGAAAAATATGCTATAGGGTTAGGTTTTTCTGCGGAAAAGGCTCAAAAAATAATCAAACGCTCTATTGAAATATTTAGTGGAGGAATAGATTTTGAAGATTATTTATACCTTTTAGAAAAATAAATTACTTTTTTATAGCCTTTTTTATTTGAGCCGCCACTGTCTCAAATAATAATACACTATTTACCGGTTTAACGAGGTAGGCATTGACTCCTGCGTCGAGGGTCTTTTGCCTTTCATCATTTGAGGCATGAGCCGTTAATGCGACAATAGGTAATTTTTGAATTCTGGGATCTTCAGATGTGCGTATATGGTGTGTTAAATCAAGACCATCCATTATGGGCATTGTTAGATCTGCTAATATGAGATCGTAATGCTGCTGTTTAATCAAGCGTAGGGCAATTTCACCGTTTTTTGCCAGGTCAAGGCTATATTCCGGGTGGGCACGAAACATTTTCATAATAAGCATTTGATTGATATCGATATCTTCCGCCATTAAAATTCTAAATCTTTTATCGGGCTCAAGTTCTGTTAGCGTTTTTGATTTTCGATTTCTGGATCTGGTTTGATTGTGAGAGACTTTTATTTTCATTGCTAAACTAAAAGTAGAACCTTCATTTACTTTACTCTCTACATTTAATTCTGCCTCCATGAGATCTGCAAGCTGTTTTACAATACTTAAACCCAATCCAGATCCTTCTACATTTAATCCTTTTTTTAAATTATCAAAAAGGATGAAGATATTTTCAATTTCTTTATCTGAAATACCATAACC
>JBALXG010000309.1:0-4109 GCA_036961055.1 Leeuwenhoekiella sp.
CAACCAGCAACTATTTCACAGGCATCACGTATAAGCGGAGTTTCACCGAGTGATATTTCTGTAATGCTTGTTTATATGGGCCGATAATTTACAGTTCCACGTGGAACATTCCTTCCCCTTTTTCATTTATGACTTTAAAAGAAAATCACAAATCTTCAATTCAAGTAAAGGATTACGCCGTAACTGGCGAGGTATTTAATCTCATTTACGACTCTTCTTTAGATGTGCTTCATACAACTCCAAAACCTAAATCTGATGATTTAGGAAGATATTATGAAAGTGACAATTATATTTCGCATACAGATTCTAAACAGAATATTACTGATAAATTATATCAAACGGTCAAAAAACACATGCTCCGTAAGAAATTGGCTATCGTAAAGAAGTATAGAAAAAAAGGCAAGATTCTGGATATTGGAGCAGGAACAGGTGATTTTTTAAAAGAGGCACAATCAGAAGGGTGGGAAATATATGGAGTAGAACCCAATGAAACGGCTAGAGAAGGAGCATCAAAAAAAGGAATAAATCTAGAAAGTACAATAGATGCAATTTCAGAGCAGTTTGATGTGATAACTATGTGGCATGTCTTAGAACATGTTGAAGACACTAATGCACAAGTGGAATGGCTTCAAAAAAAATTATCTAAAGATGGGGTTGTATTTATAGCAGTGCCCAATTTTAAATCTTATGACGCAAAAAAATATAAAGAGTTTTGGGCAGCTTACGATGTTCCGAGACATCTTTTTCATTTTTCGCAAAATGCTATAGAAAAAATATTTGCAGCTTATAATTTTGAAATAGTAGATACTAAACCATTATGGTTTGATTCATTTTATGTGAGCATTCTCTCTGAAAAATATATGAATAAGAAATTTGCATTTTTAAGGGGAATGGTCACTGGTTTGCTATCAAATTTTTCCGCTATGCGTACAACAGAGTACTCCTCTCTAATTTATGTACTAAAACAGGTAAAAAACTAATTTAATTGCGATTTAAGGCGCTTTAGTGATTCTGAGTAGGCTTTTGTAGATTGTTGTGTGAAAGCGCCTAAAACAACCCTCATTTTGTGTTAATTTTAATAGTTTATTATTATTCTTAACTTAATCATCATAAACAAACTTTATATTAATAATTTTAGCATTTTTAGTTCATATAAATTTATGTCTTGCTACTTTTGCACCAAATTTATAAATATTATGAAAAAAATAGTTGCACTCGTTTTTTTAGCTTTAGTTATAGTAAGCTGTGACAAACAAAAAACCGGTTTTGTGAACACCGAAAAAATTGTAAAGGATTACACAGAAATGACCGAAGCTCAAAGTAAGTATACTAAGCTTAATCAGGATATGATGGGTGATTTAGAAAGTAAGGCGCAATCTTATCAAATGAAAATTGATGAGTACCAAAAGAGTGGTTCGTCTATGAGCAGCTCAGAGCGTGAGAAAAAAGAGCAGGAATTAATTGGCGAGCGTCAACAGTTGCAACAAGAGCAACAAATGCGCAGCAGACAATTACAACAAGAAAGTCAATCTGCCATTGATACTATTATCAAGAAAGTAAAGGATCACGTTAGTGATTATGGTAAGAAAAATGGATATGATTATATCTATGGTCAAAATGACGCGGGAAGTATTCTTTATGGTAAAGAAGAAAATGATTTAACAGACGAAGTTCTTAAGGAATTAAATGACGCTTACAAACCTGTTACAGACACCACAGCGACTAAGTAAAAGTTGCCTTAAAGTATTAAAAACCTCGCTTTTAGCGGGGTTTTTTTATTCCTTTTTGTGAAGTAAACGAGTTAGTTTTATAGATAAATCTGTCAGAATAATTTTAGCATTTCCATTACGCTCTATATGATATGAGGCCACTTGTAGTTCATCTACAATTTCAATGATATTCATACCATGTACAAATGGGGCAAATTTTGAAAGATCAAATTTAGTGACAGGTACCAGATAAACGAGCGACTCTGCACTATAATTTAAAAGCATGGCCTGTCTAAAGAAATCTTCGCAATATTTTAAAAATCCTTTTTGGGTTTCTCTTCCCATACCAGCAATAGTTTCACTCCACGAAATAAGATCCAGAATAGCCTTTTTATTGCCTCTGGCTTTAAATGCAGTACGCACCCAAGATATAAACCAGGTTTCAAATTGTTCTTCTTCCCCATCATGTTGTAAAAGGTGCATGGCTGCGTTATAATCACCATGAGCCTGATGCGCTATTTTCTGAGCGAGATTAGCGTCACAACCTTCCTTTGCTATTAGAGCATTCTTCACTGCATTTTGCCCTAACGGAGGAAAATTTAAGACCTGGCACCTTGACTTTATAGTTTCTAAAATTTGATCCTCATTTTCAGCGATTAATATGAAAACGGTTTTATTAGGTGGCTCTTCTATAAGTTTAAGAAGTTTATTAGATGCGGCGATATTCATTTTATCTGCCATCCAGATAATCATGATTTTAAAACCACCTTCATAAGATTTAAGAGAAAGGGCTTTTACAATATCCAGCGCTTCATCAACACCTATTTGACCCTGCTTTTTTTCTATGCCTATATGCTGGTGCCAGTCATATACATTTCCATAAGGATTAGAGGAAATAAAACTGCGCCATTCTTTTGCAAAATGGGCAGAAACAGGATGGCTTTTAATTTTATCTGTAGTAGCTACGGGATAAGCAAAATGTATATCAGGATGAGATAGATGATCAAATTTTAAATTACATGATGAATTTCCCTGAGTATTTTCCCCATTTTTATTACCACATACAACATATTGGGCATATGCAATTGCCATAGGTAAAACTCCGTTACCTGCCCCACCTACAAAAAGTTGAGCATGAGCAACCCTACCTCTATCTACACTTGTCGTCAAGTGATTCTTGATGAACTCCTGGCCTATAATATCCTTAAATAACACATGCCAAATATAATAGAATTGTTACGTAATGTTTCAGGCTATCTGTTATATTTGTTAGCTTAAAAAGCTAGTGGCCTAACTAAAACTGGCTTTTTATTTTAGTTAACCAATAATTTTATAAATGAAAACGATAGACGATTTTAATTTTGAAAATAAAAAAGCATTAATACGTGTTGATTTTAATGTGCCATTAGATGAAAATCATAATGTTACTGATGCAACTCGTATTGAAGCTGCAAAACCTACGATTTTAAAGATTCTTGAAGATGGTGGCTCTGCAATTCTTATGTCGCATTTAGGTCGCCCTAAAGCGCAGGAACCAGAGTTTTCATTAAAGCATATCGTCAATAAGGTTTCAGAAATTATAGGCGTACAAGTAAAATTTGTGGCTGATTGTGTAGGGGAAGAAGCTCAAAAAGCAGCGGCAGACTTAAAACCAGGAACTATTCTTCTTCTAGAAAATTTAAGATACCATAAAGAAGAAACCGAAGGAGATAAGGGTTTTGCCGAAAAACTATCAAAGCTTGGGGATATCTATGTAAATGACGCCTTTGGTACTGCCCATCGTGCTCACGCTTCAACAACTATTGTTGCAGAGTTTTTCCCAGATAAAAAGTGTTTTGGCTATTTGCTTGCTCAGGAAATCGAAAGTTTGAATAAGGTTATGAATTCAACTGAAAGACCCGTTCTGGCAATTTTAGGCGGAGCAAAAGTTTCATCAAAAATTACTGTAATTGAAAATATTCTTGATAAGGTTGATGATCTTATTATAGGCGGCGGTATGGCATATACCTTTATCAAAGCTCAAGGTGGAAAAGTAGGAAGTTCTATTTGTGAAGATGACAAACAGGAACTTGCACTTGAAATTCTTAAAAAGGCTAAGGAGAAAAATGTAAATGTTCATCTACCGGTAGATGTTATTGCTGCAGATAGCTTTTCTGAATTTGCAAATACTCAGGTTGAAGATATTTACGAGATAGCAGATGGCTGGCAAGGTCTGGATGCAGGACCAAAATCACTAGAAAATTTTGCTGAAGTTGTTTCAAAAAGCAAAATTATTCTTTGGAATGGTCCTTTAGGTGTTTTTGAACTTGAACCATTTGCAAAAGGAACTATAGCCTTAGGAAATGCTATTGCAGATGCTACTAAAAAGGGAGCTTTTTCATTAGTGGGAGGAGGAGATAG
>JBALXG010000030.1:0-12855 GCA_036961055.1 Leeuwenhoekiella sp.
GGGAGTAAAGGCGCTTATGCGGGCGGCGTGGCGCAATATCTTATAGAACAGGAAAAGCGGGAATACGACATGTTTCTGGGTACTTCTACCGGCAGTTTGCTTATCTCGCAGCTGGCCAATAATAAGATCAAGCGAGCGTATGACATGTACACGCAGGTAAATCAAAATACCATTTTTGATGTAAACCCTTTTAATATCAAGCAAAAGGGAGATCGTGAGTATGTCTCTATAAATTATTTTAATACAATCTGGCAGTTTATAAAACGTAAACGCACTTTTGGCGAAAGCAAAAACCTGCTAAAAAATATTAAAAAGAATTTCTCTAAAGAAGAATTTGAAAAAGTAAAGCGCAGTCCTAAAAATGTAATTGTCACCGTTTCTAATCTCACAAAAAACAGTGTAGAATATAAATCTATGGACGATTGCACTTATGAGGATTTTTGCGAGTGGGTGTGGATTTCTTGCAATTATGTGCCTTTTATGTCACTGGTAAATAAAAATGGGTGTGAATATGCAGATGGCGGTTTTGGTTGTATTGTACCTATAC
Organism: Leeuwenhoekiella sp.; assembly: GCA_036961055.1. GTDB lineage: Bacteria > Bacteroidota > Bacteroidia > Flavobacteriales > Flavobacteriaceae > Leeuwenhoekiella. The sequence continues at coordinate 548 of JBALXG010000030.1, forward strand.
GTGAAGCGATACGCAGAGGGGCTACAGAAGTTGATGCCATTATTTTGGAGTCTGAAAATATGGAGCAAAACAAGATTCTGGGTAAAAACCCGTTTTCACTTATGGTAAATCTGTATGGCTTTTTGATGGATCAGGTAGAATACCATGATGTTGTGGTGGGAAAACTTGCCGCTATTAATAAAGATGTGCCGCTCAATCTATATTATACGCCCTCAAAACTTACTGAAAACAGTCTGATTTTTAATAAAAAACTCATGACTAGTTGGTGGCAACAAGGCTGGGATTATGCAGCCGAAAAAGCCAAACTTGCGCAGGACAATAAACTGAAGGATTTAGAAATGGGTTGAGAGGTTTGTATTCTTGCTTACTAAATATACAATATTTTGAAATTCAATAGAGTTTACACAATATTTTTTGAGTTATTATAAAATTGAAGATTCAATGTATCGTAATCCATTATTAAATAATTGTTTTTTAATTTTCTGCTAGCTTCTTTTATTTCATCTTTATCGTAGTTATTATAATTTCCAATTATAATAATAAGTTTTGGATCCTTTATTTCTATATCATATTGAGACTTTGCATAAATTCTATTTTTTTCAAAGTTAAAATAGTCTTCATAATTTGAAAGTTGGGCTATAGCCTCATCTACAATTTGCAAAAAACTTCTCCTTTTTCTTTTTCCTTTAGTTAGCTTTTGTTTATTCCAATAAGGAAGTTTAAGATCGCATATATCATAATACCCATCTTTCCTTTTAATTAGAAAATCTGGATTTATAGACTTTTCGTTCTTATCAGGGTTTCCCTCTAACCATTTAAGTTCGGGTTCGTATAATATTTTTTCTGCGGATAGAGCCTTTGTGAAAATTTGAGGATGTTGATTGAGAAATTCTCCAATCGTAGTTTCTCTAAGTTTTTGGAAAGAATAGGTATTTAAAAACTGACTATACATTATATCTAAACTGATATCGTCGGAATGTGAATATATAGCACCTTTAATATCATCACTCGAATTTATTTTAATGAAAAGAGTTTCATATAAATATTTTTTGTATTTCGTTTTTGTAGCAGCTTTATGTACAATATGCACGTGATTTATACTTTTTAAGCGATAAATTTCTTCTAATTTATTTACAATGCAACAGTCATTAAATTCTATATAATTAACATTATCATTAAATGCCAACATGCTTACTGCACCGAACTTATTTGTAGTTATAAATTTCGTAGGCCATCTGTCATGGAAAAAAAATCTTCCTTTTAAATTTTTTTCATTTATAGGAGAACCAAATGAAATTTTAAACATTGAAAATGGATGTATATCATCATGTATTCCCAATTTGCTAAACAACATATCTTCATAATTAAATTGAAATAGATATGAGTTAATACTTTCTACCTTGTTTTGTTTAACGGTAAGTCCCGTATATTTTTCATTTGATCCTAGCAATTCGATAATAAAAAAATTTTCACATTCAGTGCTTAAAAGAATATTAGGGTAGAGTAATTTTCCTTTTTCCAATTGCATTTTGGAAATTTTTTTAAAATATCTATCCCAGACTTTTTCATTTATAGAAATGAGTTGTTGAAAATTCATATTATCAATTTTATACTTTTTTGTTAAAACCTAAATCTAAACTATTTAATTTAAAGAGCTTTACGGAATTCCTTACTAAGTCATTTTTCAGCTACAAAAGCGAGTTTTTGATAAGAAAAGGGAGGTTTTTTAGAAGCGAAGATTTCTATAGCGAAAAGCCTTTAGCGAAAAGTGATTAGGTATTTTGTTCATTTTTCTTCAGTCTTTTATTACCAAAAAATAACCAAATGCTAAATATGAAAAATATAAAAGCTGTAAAAACGGGTATATAAAACATATTTTTATCACCGACATTAAGAGCTAAAATTAGAGCACCCACTGAAATCGTAATAGCGCTTACTGCATAGCCTATCTCATCATAAAACCATGCATAAGGAAAGAGGTGAGCCCCGGTAATTATCGCATAAGCCATTATAAAATATTCAGGATACTTAATAAATATAAAGATCAAGAAAGGAAAATAAATAAGTTGTGCAAAATTTAGCCAAAGTCCCAATGGTTGCAGTGGGTTATCTTTTATTTTCCACTGAGTTTTAAAGATTTTTGAAAGTCCAAAAGCGAGGGGTAGCAAAATAGCTCCTACCATAAACGTGAGAACACTTTTGTTATAAGCGGTAAGATTGAGTTTCCATATTATAAAAATCAAGAACCACACAATACTCGCTGCGACTAAAAAGTCAATCCCTTTTTTTGATTGTAATTGAATCTCTAGTTTTAATTCTTGTAAAGTTGGCTTTTCCATTTATTAGATTTTAAGATTGATCAAATCTAATTTGGAAGTCTGGAAAACAATATTGTAATGTGACGGAGTGTAGATAAACTGTGATGAGATGTTATAAACTTAACATAAAAGATTTATCTAATTATCTTTCATAGGTTTTACACATTGCTGATCTTCAGTGCGTAACCAAGTTAAAATAAAGGTTGACAACCTGCCCAGAATAAAAGCAAAACCACCAAAAACTCCTGGTAAAAAAGTTTTCTTTAAACCAGCCGCCAGTAAGCCTGGTTCTATTTCTCCTACTACATCAACAGAATCAAACACTTCTATTAAGCTTAATAACTGATTAAAAACCCCTATCACCAGCGCAAGCAATGCAATTTGATTAACAAGACTTATCGCTTTTTTAAATACCGGATGGGTAGCTTTAAGTTTAACGACAGCTCTCCCGATTAAAAAAAGCATAAGCCCAAAGCAGATAAGAATAAGCGTCATAGAAAAGGTTCCTCCTTCCTGAATACGGTTTCCCAGTTGGGTAAAAAATCCTTGTTCTTGTAATACTAAAATAATTAAGGCAGACATATCTATATTTTTTAAAGTTCGACAGGATCAAAACTAAATTTGTTTTTCCTTACTTTTTTAAATTTGCGACCAACAACCATTTTTAGAATGGATTTGACAGTTTTGCATTAAATTGATTTTGATAATTGCACAAAGTTGTAATATCAAGCTGTAAAACGGTCATTCATCTCGTAATTTTTGATTTCTAAATTTTATAAGCCAACTTTGAAGGTTAGATGAAGATTTTAAAGCTATTAAAATATTTGGGTAAGAAGATACTGTTGCACGGTGTTTTCTGGCTTGCTGTGTTGCTTTTTTATACTTTTTTCTTCGGTCAGGAAAAGACAACTTTTAAAACCGTTTTTCAATTTTCCTGTTTTTTATTACCAGTTACAATCGCGGTGACGTATGTCTTTATCTACTTTCTTATCCCTGAACATTTACTGAAGAAAAAATACATTTGGTTTGCCGTATATACGCTTTACACCTTAATATTTTCGTCAACTTTTATAATTTTTTCAAGCTTTTATGGGGTTGTTTTTCTCTCAGGAATGCCGTGGGAAACTTTCCCTATAAAAAAGAGTATTTTATTCATAATTATAGCGGTTTATCTTGTTGTTGCGGTAGCCTGCGGCTTTAGCCTTCTTAAACATAATTATCAAACTTTGGGCGAAAAGAAAGCCTTAGAAAACGAGATATTAAATACTCAGTTGCAATTACGTGAGCAACAGCTTAACCAGCTTAAAATGCAGATTCATCCGCATTTTTTGTTTAATACATTAAACACCATTTATGGTTTTGCATTGACTAAAAATGAACATACTCCAGAGCTCATTTTAAATCTTTCTAAACTTTTAGATTATATTTTGTACCAGACTAATAAGCCTTTAGTTTCCCTTAAAGAAGAAATCGATCATATTCAGGATTATATAGCTTTAGAGGAATTCCGTTTTAATAAAAACTTAAGTAAATCTATTCAGTTTAAAAATCAGGAGGAATATCAACAAGTCTTTATTGCACCTATGCTTTTACTTCCGTTTGTAGAAAATAGTTTTAAACATGGAAAATCTGAAAATGGAAAGTTAGTTATAGAAATGCTTTTAGAAGTAACCGCAGGCGAAATACATTTTCATTTAAAGAATACCAAAAACTCTGAAATTTCAGCAGTAAAATCACCTACTGGTTTAGGATTAAAAAACATCAAACAACGACTGGATATTCTTTATAAAACAGGTTATACTTTAGAAATAAAAGATAAACCTGATTATTTTGTTGTCGATTTATACTTAAATAGCACAGAACACAGATTGAATGAAAGAGAAAATTAAATGTATTGTAGTAGATGATGAATCTATGGCGCGAGAAATTCTTGAGCGTCATCTGGCTAAGATAGATTCGATTGAGATCCTGGCAAGTTGTGAAAACGCAACCGAAGCTTTCAACCTGATCAGCTCACAGGAAATTGATTTGATTTTTCTTGATATCAATATGCCGGGTATTTCCGGAATTTCATTTGCTCGTTCTATCAATAGCAGTATCAAAATTATTTTCACAACAGCATATCGCGAATATGCAATTGATGGTTTTAACCTGCATGCGGTAGATTATTTATTAAAGCCCATATCTTTTGAACGTTTGTGGGAAGCAATCACCCATTTTAAAGATACTTTTTGGGATCAGGAAAGTACGCTTACAAACGCCATAACTCAGGAGCCTCAGTTTATTTTTATCCGTGTAGATCGAAAAATGGTTAAGATGAATTTCGACCAAATCTATTATATAGAAAGTCTAAGTGACTATCTAAAAATACACACCGCTGAAAAGTTTATTACTATACGTGAAAAAATAAGCGCAATTGAGGAAAAGTTATCGAAAGAGCAGTTCCTGCGTATTCATCGGTCCTTCATCATTTCTATTACTCAAATTGAATCTTTTACAACAGAGTATGTAGTTGTAGCAAATCAGTCATTGCCAATAAGCAGAAGCTATAAAGAAGAGGTTCTAAATATTTTAAATAAGTACCAATAGAATATTGAATTTACAACCTTAAACTCTGAAGCTTAGTCTTACCCAAAAAGCTGTTTTACTTCTTTCTTTAAATACTCTAAAGCAATTGCCGTAGGCGCAGCTTTATCCAGAATTTCCTTTAAAACAATTTCACGCAATTGATCTGCATTAGTCACATTTTCATTTGCCGAAGCATTACGTACTAATCTTATGGTTCCGTTTTTAGCCGACTTTATGATATTCCACAATTCGTCGCTCATGTAAATTTGTTGTGCGAGATTATGCTCAAATTCCTGCTCAATATTGGCGAGTAAAAGTTTTTCGTACAATGCTTTATCTGTTCCAGATGGCGGAACACGTATAAGAAGTTGAGAAGGAGATATACGTTCTAAAAAAAGAGTTAACCGCTCATATGCCTGTAAACGCAATGGTAAAACATCTGCCTGCATATCTTTATGTAAAAGAAACCTGCGTCTCCCGTCTTCATTTTCAATAAAACGATTAAAAAAGTAATACGCTAATACGCCAACCACGATTGCCGGACCTACTGCAATTAAAATCTGTAATATATTATCTTCCATTTAGTACCTGATTTCTTCTTTTTTCTCTGCTTTTTTGGCTTTTTTCTCTGCTTTCTCTTTGTTGTAATGACCACCCAAATGTGGACAATCCTGTAGAGCTTTTATGCTTTCAAATTTAACAGGAGTTTTGTTATAACCAAAGGAATTTGCCAATGGTTGTACCAGACTTTTATCTCCCAGGCTAAAGTCAACATCTTCCATGTCCATCTGCGCAGGATGTTCATACCCGCACGCATGGGTGATTTCAAGTAACTCTTTTCTGAAATTCTTAAAATAGAAATGAGTGCGTTCTGCCTTATCCGCAATATTTATACCCGCCTGTAACCATTTGTTTTGAGTAGCAACGCCAGAAGGGCAGGTATTGTTGTGGCAGGATTGTGCTTGTATACAACCCACTGCCATCATTGCCTCGCGTGCTACATTGATAAGATCTGCGCCCATAGCAAATGCCATCGCGCCTTTTGCCGGGAAACCCAGTTTACCGCTGCCTATAAAAACTATGCGGTCTGTAAGTTTAAATTCTTTAAATATCTTGTAAACATCGCTAAATGCGAAAACCCAAGGCAAAGAGACATGATCTGCAAAACTGGGAGGTGCAGCACCGGTACCGCCTTCACCACCATCAATTGATATGAAATCTGGTCCACGATTAGTTTCTGCCATTGCAACTGCTAGTTGGCGCCATTGATCAAGTTTACCTATTGCGGCTTTAATACCTACAGGCAGACCTGTGGCGGCAGCAATTTCTTCAATAAATTTCATCATGCCGGGAATGCCGTCAAAAGCAGAATGCGTTGCTGGAGAAAGCACATCTTTGCCTAGGGGCACGTGACGTATAGCGGCAATTTCGGGAGTGATTTTAGAAGCGGGTAGAACACCTCCTTTTCCTGGTTTTGCGCCTTGAGAAAGTTTAACTTCTATGGCTCTGATTTGCGGATTTTCCTCAACAAGTTTGACCATTTTTTCCAGTGAAAAACCTCCATTTTCGTCCCGAACGCCAAAATATCCCGTCCCAATCTGAAAGATAACATCAGCGCCGGTTTTGTGATATGGTGAGAGTCCGCCTTCTCCTGTGTTATGATATGCGTGAGCTTTCGCACAACCTCTATTAAGCGATTCTATTGCTCTAGCAGATAGTGAACCAAAACTCATTGCCGAAACATTAATTATAGAGCTTGGCCTGAATGGTCCTCTTCGTTTATTGAAGCTACCCATAACTTTAGCACAAGGCAAAAAATAAGGATCTACAGCATTAGGATGATCTGCCGGAAGTTTATACGCCATCATCGCGTTATTGATAAAAATATAATTGGGCTTGTAGATGTCCTGATCTGTACCAAAACCCTCATAATTATTTTCATTTTTCGCCGAAGCGTAAATCCAGCCTCTTTCAATTCTGTTAAAAGGAAGTTCTTCACGGTTGCTGGCTACAATATATTGCCTAATCTCAGGGCCTATACTTTCTAACATGAAACGAATATGTCCTACCAGCGGAAAGTTGTGGGTTATAGTATGCGATTTATTAAAAAATATATCGCGTATTGTAATAATTGCAAGCACAAGTAAAAGCCACACCCACCAGGGGATAGCAGCAATAAAATCAAGAAATGGGGTCATAGTAAATTTATTGGCCTAAATAGTCTACCGTCATTTGTATGAAAGTTTTGACGCCCAAAAGTAAGCCACTTTCATCAATATAAAAATCTGGAGTGTGATGAGGTGCAGTTTCTGTAGCTCCTACAGGACTTCCGCCAAGGAAAAAGTAAACTCCCGGAATTTCATTTGAAAAGAACGAAAAATCCTCAGCACCGGTGATTGCTTTAATAATTTTGACATTATCTGCTCCTGCTGCTTTATCAAAAGAAGATAGCATTTGCGCGGTAAGATCAGGATCGTTATAAACAATAGGCGTTCCTTTTGGGATGTCAATTGTAGCTTCTGCCCGATAAGCAGCGGCGATAGCAGGAACCATTTCTTTCATTCTGCGATTGATAAGCTCTTGCATGCCGTAATCAAGCGTGCGTAATGTTCCTAAAATTTGTGCACTTTCAGGAATAATATTGCTTCTTACACCACTCGTAATTTTACCTATTGAGAGAACTGCAGCTTCTTCTGTAAGTGGAGCTTCACGCGAAATAATGGTCTGTAAACCATCAATTATTTTAACTGAAGCCATTATAGGATCGATGCTCGTCCATGGAGTAGAACCGTGGCTTGCTTTACCTTTTACATTAATTTCAAAGCTTTGTGCAGCAGCCATTATTCCGCCAGATTTATAAGCTATTGTACCTACAGGCTGACCCGCAGCGATATGAAGACCAAAAATTGCATCTACATCAGGATTTTTAAGTACATTCTCTTTTACCATTAATTCGGCACCACCTTCTTCACCGGTAGGCGCACCTTCTTCAGCAGGTTGAAATATAAATTTTATAGTTCCTGCAAAATCATTGTTTTTAGCCAAAACTTCTGCAACTCCCATCAGGATCGCTATATGTGTATCATGACCACAGGCATGCATAACGCCCACTTCTTTACCTAAATATGTTGTTTTTACAGTTGATTTAAACGGAAGGTCTCCACGCTCTGTTACCGGTAATGCGTCAATATCTGCACGTAGGGCAAGTACTTTGCCTGGTTTTTTGCCTTCAAGAATACCTACAACGCCTGTTTTTGCAACGCCTGTTTCAACTTTTATGCCTAGCGATTTTAAGTGTTTGGCAATTTTTTCTGCAGTATTGAATTCGCGATTAGAAAGTTCTGGATGTTCATGAAAATCCCTGCGCCATTCAATTACTTTAGGTTCAATTTTTTCAATTGCTTTTTCAAATTCGGCTTGAGCAAATAATGCGGGAGTGCATAGTAATGCTGTGACAACTATAAGTTTTTTCATAAGAAGGGTTGAATAGGAATATGGATGGAGGTTGAAAAAATTAGGCTGATTTGGTCAAAAATCAGCCTTTTTGATGCAATTATTGAGCGTTTAGATAATCTATAGTAAGTTGTGTCATTGTTTTAACACCCAGTAGAAGTCCGTCATCATCAATCATAAAGTCAGGTGTGTGATGTGGATAAGATTCTGTTGTTCCGGGAGCCATTCCGCCAAGGAAAAAGTAAAATCCGGGAACTTCTTCCTGAAAGTAACTAAAATCCTCACCGCCGGTTGTGGCTTTTACTAACTCTACATGATCTGCACCGGCAACTTCCTGTAAAGTTGGTAACATTTGCTCAGTAAGTGCAAGGTCATTATAGGTAATAGAAGTATTACTTTGAAATTCTATAGTGGCACTACCCCCATAGGTTTTAGCAAGACCTTCGGTCATTTCGGTCATACGGCGTATGATCATCTCACGCATATCAGGATCAAGGGTGCGCACTGTACCTATCATTTCAGCCGTTTCTGGTATTATATTAAAACGCATACCACTAGTAATTTTACCAACTGTTATAACTGCTGCCTCTTCAACCAGAGGAGATTCTCTACTTATGATAGACTGAAAACCATCGATTATTTTTGCTGAAATATAGATAGGATCTACGCCGCTCCAGGGAGCAGAACCGTGAGTTTGTTTTCCTTTTACATTGATTACAAAGCGCTCAACTGCTGCCATCGTTCCGCCAGGTTTGTAACGAATAGTGCCTACCGGAGTTGCAGAATTTATATGAAGCCCAAAAATCGCATCTACATCAGGATTTTTAAGAACACCTTCTTTAATCATGAGTTTGGCGCCGCCTTCCTCTCCCGGCGGCGGTCCTTCTTCAGCAGGCTGAAAAATGAATTTTACCGTACCATTTATTTTGTCTTTATGTTCAGCAAGAATTTCGGCAACGCCCATCAAAATTGCAACATGCGTATCATGCCCACAAGCGTGCATAACACCCGTTTTTTGTCCCATGAATTCTGCGGTAACATTACTTTTAAATGAAAGATCGTTACGTTCAGTCACCGGTAACGCATCAATATCTGCACGTAAAGCGACTGTTTTTCCTGGTTTTGAACCTTTTAATATGCCTACAACACCGGTTTTTGCAACACCCGTTTGCACTTCAATCCCTAAAGATTTAAGATGCGCAGCAATTTTTTTTGCGGTTTCAAATTCGCGGTTAGAAAGTTCGGGATGTTCATGAATCTCATGGCGCCACTCAATAACCTGATTTTCTATAGATTCTGCCGAAGCCATAAGTTCGGCATCAGGAGACTGGGCCAGGAGAATTTGCCCGGTTAGTAATATTGTGAAGGAGAATAAAGTTTTAATCATAGGAGTATTTAAAAGGTTATTAATTTGTAGCCGTCATTTTGAAGTTGAACTAACGCCGTCATTGCAGAAAGAGCGATTTGAGTATTAGGCCATATATTTTCTTTTGATAAGCCTCGACTTCCAGCGGTTTGACCGCATAAAATCACTTTTACATTTGCTGCGTGTAAAGCGTCGAGCAGATCAAGATTAGGATTATCTACGTCATATTTTTCCTTGTAGGTTTCGTTGTTAAGAAGTCCCATTGCTGCGCCACCGTGCACGACCATAACCAGATCAAAATTTTTAAGTGGAACTCCTGCATTTTCATTCATATTTAAAAATCGGGCTACAGAGTCAAAATATCGATTTATTTCAGACTCATCTTCCGCGGGGTCAACGATATTAAAAACAACTTTAAAGATTTGACTTGTATCAGTTTTAAAATCGGGATCAGGAACGGCAAAAGTGGTTCCGTAGTTTTTAATTACGTTTCCTGTAACTTTTGTTTGAGCAAAAGTATTCATTGCGATAAATAAGGTGATTAATGGAATAAGGGAGTTTTTCATTTGAAGATGTTATAAAAGTTTAAAGATATTTAAAAAAATCATAAAGAATACAGATAAATCAACTGTTTGCAAAAACAAAGCGGGTAGCTTAACTTAATAGATCAAGTTTCCTTAAATTCACGCCCTAAAGAAAAGGTTGTTTTGGAGAAATATTTAGATGGATTGAATGAGGCGCAAAGAGCGCCGGTGTTACAGAAGGATGGCCCAATGATGGTGATCGCAGGAGCAGGATCTGGTAAAACCAGAGTGCTTACTATGCGTATAGCATATTTAATGAGTCAGGGTGTAGATGCTTTTAATATTCTCTCATTAACCTTTACCAATAAAGCTGCACGCGAAATGAAAAAGCGTATTGGCTCTATTGTGGGTAATAATGAAGCAAAAAATCTTTGGATGGGAACCTTTCACTCGGTTTTTGCAAAGCTTTTGCGCATTGAGGGTCATAATCTTGGTTTTCCTTCAAACTTTACGATTTACGATACACAGGATTCTCAGCGCCTTATTTCGGCTATTATTAAGGAAATGGGACTGGATAAGGATGTCTATAAATACAAGCAGGTTTATAGCCGAATCTCTTCTTATAAAAACAGTTTAATTACGGTTAAAGCCTATTTTCAGAATCCCGAATTAATGGAAGCAGATGCCATGGCAAAAAAGCCAAGGGTGGGTGAGATTTATAAGGAATATGTAGATCGCTGCTTTAAGGCTGGCGCAATGGATTTTGATGACTTACTGCTGCGTACAAATGAGTTGCTTTCCCGTTTTCCTGAAGTGCTGGCAAAATATCAAAAAAGGTTTCAATATATTCTGGTAGATGAGTATCAGGATACAAACCATTCTCAATATTTAATTGTGCGCGCACTTGCAGACCGTTTTCAGAATATATGTGTTGTAGGCGATGATTCACAGAGTATCTATGCCTTTCGCGGAGCAAATATTAATAACATTCTTAATTACCAGCGCGATTATGATGATGTGAAAGTTTACAGACTGGAACAAAATTACAGATCTACAAAAAACATCGTAGAAGCAGCAAATTCTGTTATTGATAAGAATAAAACTAAACTGGATAAGATTGTATGGACAGCAAATGATGACGGACCTAAAATTATTGTTCACAGATCACCCACAGACGGTGAAGAAGGACGCTATGTTGCGAGTTCGATCTTTGAAAATAAAATGAATAATCAGCTTCCGCACAGTGACTTTGCAATTTTGTATCGCACAAATGCACAATCTCGCGCGATGGAAGATGCTCTTCGTAAACGCGAAATACCGTACCGAATTTATGGTGGTTTATCATTTTACCAGCGTAAAGAAATTAAAGATGTACTCGCCTATCTGCGTATTTTAGTAAATCCTAATGATGAAGAAGCTTTAAAGCGCATTGTAAATTTCCCTGCCAGAGGAATAGGCGCTACTACAATAGATCGTCTTGTTATTGCAGCCAAGCAATATGACCGTTCTATTTTTGAGGTGATGGAGAACATCAAACATCTCGAAATAAATATCAACAGCAGCACAAAGAATAAGCTTTACAACTTCGTAAATATGATCAGGAGTTTTCAGATTACTGCTGAAAATGCTGATGCCTTTGTAACTGCAGAAGAAGTTGCCCGTAAAACCGGCTTACTTCAGGAATTGAAAAAAGATGGTACACCTGAAGGTATTGCTAAAATTGAGAATATTGAAGAGCTGCTTAATGGTATGCGTGATTTTGTTGAAGGGCAGAAAGAGATTGTAGATGCAACAGGCTCACTTGCTGAATTTTTAGAAGATGTGGCACTTGCTACAGATCTTGATAAAGAAGTAGATGATGTAGACAGAGTATCGCTTATGACCATTCACCTGGCAAAAGGGCTTGAGTTTCCATACGTTTATATTGTGGGGATGGAAGAAGATCTTTTCCCCAGTGGAATGAGCATGAATACTCGCAGCGAACTTGAAGAAGAGCGACGCCTATTTTATGTAGCACTTACCAGAGCAGAGAAGCAGGCTTATTTAACCTATACAGAATCGCGTTACAGATGGGGAAAA
>JBALXG010000310.1:0-4108 GCA_036961055.1 Leeuwenhoekiella sp.
GGAGAACCCGCCCTGCGCTTATCAGGAGAAGTTTTTGGCGGAATGTCTACCGTTGCAGAATATGAGAACTACCACTTGCAATTACAGTTTAAATGGGGAAAAGAAAAATATGCCCCAAAGCTGAATAATCCACGCGATAGCGGAGTTTTATATCATGGCAATGGCGAGCAGGGCGTTGAAGCCGGTTTCTGGCTACGCTCACAGGAGTTTCAAATTCAGGAAGGCGATTGTGGGGATTATTGGGGAGTTGCCGGTGGGCAGATGGATATTCATACTAAAAAAGTGAATGACACTCTGTATCGCTACAATCCTGAAGGTGAATTGAGAAACTTTGGCTACCAAGCCAAATTAGGCAGAAATGTAAAGAAAGGACCTGATGGCGAAAAACCTACGGGCGAGTGGAATACTCTGGATCTATACTGTTATGGAGGTAAAAGCGCACATGTTGTAAATGGCGTGGTAACCATGATACTTGAGAATTCTCAATTAGCGCTCAACGGGGTCAAAAAACCGCTTACAAAGGGCAAAATTCAGCTGCAGACAGAAGGAGCTGAAATCTATTACAGAAATATTAAAATCAAATCAATAGATAATTTTCCAAAGGAATTTTAAAAATGAAAATTGCAGAGGGAACTATATATAATCTTTCGTCACCCTGAATTTATTTCAGGGTCTTAAACGGGTGTTGCTGAATTGCAAAAACTCATAAGATGCTGAAACCAGTTCAGCATGACGTTAATCCGTTATTTTAATTATAAAAATCAAATGAAAATAAGCAAATACAGTTTTGTAACCATAATTTTAGTTTTGCTCGCTGGTTTTCTATCAGCGCAAAATACACTTGACAGAATACAAGTAAAAGGCAATAGTTTTGTAAAACCCACAGGAGACACTATAGTCTTTAGAGGATTAAATACAAGCGATCCTGATAAATTAGAAGCTCAGGGACATTGGGACAAAAGTTACTTTCAGGAAATGAAAAACTGGGGTGCAAATCTGGTAAGATTCCCGGTTCACCCAACTGCATGGGTTAAACGTGGAGATGCAGCATATTTTAAATTGCTGGATGATGGTATAAAATGGGCAGGCGAATTGGGAATGTACGTTATACTTGACTGGCACAGTATAGGAAACTTAAGAACAGAAATGTATCAGTCTGATAATTATGACACAACCCAAAAAGCAACCTATGATTTCTGGCGAAAAATGGGCGCTCGTTATGGTAAAAACACAACCGTTGCTTTTTATGAACTATTCAACGAGCCTACTACATACAACCAAACTTTAGGTACAATAACCTGGGATTTCTGGAAAAATTACAACACAGAATTGATAACCATAATACGTGCTAACGGAGGTGAAGGTATTCCGCTGGTGGCTGGTTTTAATTGGGCGTATGATCTAACTCCTGTAAGAGATAATCCGCTTGAAGTGGAAGGTATAGGTTATGTAAGCCATCCTTATCCTCAAAAACGTGACAAACCATGGCAGGAGAAATGGGAAAAAGATTGGGGCTTTGTTAAGGAGAAATATCCTTTAATTCTAACTGAAATTGGTTTTTCAGGAGCTGATGATGTTGGCGCTCACGTTCCTGTAATAAGCGATGAATCTTACGGTGATGCGATTACTAAATATGCAGATAATAATGAAATTTCATACATGATTTGGGTGTTTGACAATCAATGGGCACCGCGCTTGTATGAAGACTGGGATTACACTCCCTCACGACAAGGAAAATATTTTAAAAAGAAATTACAGAGTTATAATTATAACAAGTAAAAAATAGCCAAATCTAAGTCATAAAAAAAGGGATGAAATATCAAATTTCATCCCTTTTCGCATTAAACTACATTAATATTTATTCTAGCCTTCTCTACTCCAGTGGCGTTTAGGCAATACATCTGTAAATGATTTTACAAATTTATCATCAAAAGAATCTGCGATAATAACGCCGTCACCTTTATCAATTCCGGCTGCGGTGAGTAATTCTACTCCTTCACCAGCAGCGCCAATTGTTTTACAGTGCATAAATACCTCTTTTACAAAATGCTTCAGAAAGTCAAATTCTTTCATACTATCAACACTTTTCTTCCCACCGGGAACAAATACAGCATCATAAAGAACCGGTGATGCAGTCGCATGGCTTTTGTCTACTTTCATGCTTTCGCCATTATTGCCTTTAACCATTCCCATTTTCTTATAGATAATATGAGCCATAGCGTTTCCTTCCATCAAAGCATCTTTCAGTTGAGACACATGCTCAAAATGGAAACCTTCATCTACAAGAATAGCCACTTTACGACCGGTAATGTCATCCATCACGGTGTTTTCCATACTTAAAGCAGGAGATTTTTTTGTAAACGTTTCATCAGCTGCACTTGTTTTTGGAGCATCTACACCTACATTATCTGCTACAGAAATCGCAAGATCGTGATCAATATGATTAAGGTGATCAACCATTTTTACGCGCAACTCTTCAGTATCACATTTACTTAATTCAAAACTGAAACCATTAATTATATGTTGCTTTTCCGGCTTAGTCATACTGTTATAAAACAACCTTGCTTGGGTGTAATGATCACCAAAACTTTCTGCTCTCTTACGTACCTTCACAGCCTCGATTTTCTCAGGATAACTCACATAACCACCGTTTTTCTCTGAAACTTCAGCAGGCATATTATCATTGAGTGCATTAGGCTCATAATTAGTTTTGCTTTTATCTATGGTTTGACGCATAAAGCCACCTCTCTGGTTATTATGAGAAGGATTAATTGGTCTGTTTATAGGAATTTCGGCAAAATTTGGTCCACCAAGACGTGTTAATTGAGTATCTGTATAAGAGAATAATCTACCTTGAAGAAGAGGATCATTTGAAAAATCAATACCAGGAACAACATGACCTGGGTGAAATGCTACTTGCTCTGTTTCTGCAAAGAAATTATCTGGGTTTCTGTCTAAAACTACTTTACCTAACATACGCACCGGGAAATCTTCTTCTGGCCATATCTTAGTAGGATCAAGTATATCAAACGGAGCTTTATCTTCCTCTCCTTCTTTTATTACCTGAACACCAAATTCCCATTCAGGGAAATTACCCATGTCTATAGATTCATATAAATCACGACGGTGAAAGTCAGGATCCTGACCAGTAACTTTTAAAGACTCATCCCACACTAAAGAATGCACACCTAATTTTGGCTTAAAGTGAAATTTTACAAAATGTGATTCGCCTTGCGCATTGATAAAACGGAAAGTATGAATACCAAAACCTTCCATCATTGCCAAACTTCTAGGTATTGCACGGTCACTCATTACCCACATCATCATGTGCATAGCTTCCGGCGTAAGCGAAATAAAATCGTAGAAGTTATCATGTGCAGATGCTGCCTGCGGAATCTCATTGTGTGGCTCAGGCTTTACTGCATGTATAAGGTCTGGAAATTTAATGGCATCCTGAATAAAGAAAACAGGAATATTGTTTCCCACCATATCAAAAATGCCTTCGTCTGTATAGAATTTCATAGAAAAACCACGTACATCACGCGCGGTATCAGCAGAACCTTTAAAGCCAGCAACTGTAGAAAATCGGGCAAAAAGTGGTGTTTTCTTACCTTTTTCAGCTAAAAATCCAGCTTTTGTGAGATCCTCATTATTACCATAGCTTTCAAAATAACCGTGAGCACCAGATCCTCTTGCATGTACAACACGTTCTGGAATACGCTCATGATCAAAATGCGTTATTTTTTCGCGCATGATAAAATCCTCCAGAAGTGAGGGTCCGCGTTCTCCGGCTTTTAAAGTATTTTGATTATCATTAATACTTGTACCTTGGTTTGTGGTTAATTTCTCCCCACTCTCACGGGTATGATTTTTTAATTGTTTGCTTTTTTCGTCCATTTTAAGTTGATTTTATTACTATTTTAATTGGATAGCCATTAATTTAGCATTATTAAAAATAATTGAAGCAGGTAAAATAAATTATAGCATTCTTTTAACAATTGCCTAATCAATAAGTAAAGATGAAAGTTATTAAATAAAATGATTAACAAATTATTGTTAAAAACAATATGAAAGAAGAAAATAAAAAATTAATATTTAACGCAATACG
>JBALXG010000311.1:0-4107 GCA_036961055.1 Leeuwenhoekiella sp.
ATTGTTTCTATTAATACGGAAAAACCACATGCTACTTTTCAAGTGTTTAATACCGAAAAAGAGGCACAAAAGGGTGATTTTGTCAATTCGGGAAATTATAAATCACTAAACGGAACTTGGCAATTTCATTTTTCTGAAACTCCTGATACACGACCTACAGATTTTTATAAAACCGACTTTGATACTTCGGGATGGGATTCAATCGCTGTTCCTGCCGATTGGCAAATGGAAGGCTACGATTTTCCGCTGTATACAAATATTGAATATCCATTTCCTATAAATCCGCCTTTTGTTGATATTAGTTATAACCCTGTAGGTTCTTATAAAAGAACTTTTACGGTTCCGAAAAATTGGCAAAAAAAGGAGGTTTTTCTGCATTTTGGAGGGGTAAATAGCGCTTTTTATGTTTGGATTAACGGTGAAAAAGTGGGTTACAAAGAAGGAGCAAAAACTCCTGCTGAATTTGATATTTCAAAATTCTTAAAGGAAGGTGAAAATGAACTGGCCGTTGAGGTTTACAGATGGAGCGACGCGAGTTATTTGCAGGATCAGGATTTCTGGAGATTGAGTGGGATTGAGCGTGATGTCTATTTATATGCCAAACCTGAAACAAGTATTCAGGATTTTTTCATCAATGCTTCTTTAGACGAAAACTATAAAAATGGCGAACTCGATGCCAATGTAGTTTTAGAAAACAAAAGCGGTAAAAAAGATGATTATGTCGTCAACTTTAAAGTTTGGGATGGCGATAAAGCGATTTATGAAAGCGATAAAAATTTAAGCTTTAAAAAAACAGGACTGGATTCGGTTTCATTTTCTTCGAGTTTAGAAAACATCAAACCATGGAGTGCAGAACATCCTAATTTATATACTGCTACTATCAGTTTGATGGAAGACCAAAAAACGCTTATGAGTACTGCCGTGAAAATAGGCTTTAGATCTGTGGAAATTAGAGGAGGGATCTTATTAGTAAATGGTAAACCCATTATAATTAAAGGTGTAAATAAACACGAGCATGATGAGAACACCGGGCATGTGATTTCAAAAGAATTGATGCTGAAGGATATTACTTTGATGAAAGAAAACAATATCAATGCGGTGCGTACTTCTCATTATCCCAATGACACATATTGGTATGAGCTATGTGATAAATATGGACTGTATGTTGTTGATGAGGCAAATATAGAAAGTCACGGTTTTGGTTATGACGAAGATAAAACCCCTGCCAATAAACCTGAATTCGCAAAAATGCATCATGATAGAGTTGAGCGTATGGTAGAGCGCGATAAAAATCATCCTTCTGTAATTATTTGGTCTATGGGTAATGAAGCCGGTGACGGGCCAGCTTTTGTAGATAATTACCATTGGATTAAAAACCGGGATAAAATGCGACCTGTTCAATATGAAAGAGCAGAAAGAGGTGAGCATTTTAAAGAACCGCACACAGATGTAATAGGGTGGATGTATGCTGGTCTTCCTGAAATTGACAAATATTATATGGGCAGCTATCCTGAGCAACCATTTATCTGGGTAGAATATGCGCATGCCATGGGAAACAGCAGCGGTAATTTAATTGATCTATGGGATTATGTGTATACACATAAGCAACATCAGGGCGGGTTTATCTGGGATTGGGTTGATCAGGGACTGGCTCAAAAAGATAGTTTAGGCAATAAATATTGGGCTTATGGCGGTGACTTTGAACCCAAAAGATATCATAACGATGGTAATTTTGTGCTAAACGGATTGGTAAATCCTGACAGAACTCCGCATCCCGGATTAAGCGAGGTCAAATACGTTTACCAAAATGTAGGTTTTGAGATGACAGATAGTTTGAATTTTAAATTCAAAGTTGATAACCGTTTTTTCTTTACCAATCTCGATCAATTTGAATTTGGTTATGAATTAATTGAAGATGGAAAGTCTGTTGATCAAGGTAAACTAGCCGATTTAAATATTGTGCCGCAGCAATCGCAAACAATTAGCGTAGATGCTTTAAAAGGAAAGCTAAATCCTGATAAAGAGTATTTCATTAATTTTTATGTGAAAACTAAAACTGAAAAAGACCTTCTGCCTAAAGATTTTGAGATAGCAAAAGCGCAATTTCAATTAAGTTCAGCAAAGAAAAAAACTGAAGACTTTTCAGCTAAAGCGAAAAAGCTTAAAGTAACACAGGATGCGGCGGAAATTGTAATTACTAATGATAACATCCAATTGTCATTTGACAAGAAAGAAGGCTTGCTTAATTATTATGTTTTTAGTGGAGATACGTTAATAAGACGCGGACCAAAAATTAATTTCTGGCGCGCACCTACAGATAATGATTTTGGTAACGGCTTACAAAAGAGAGCAGGTGTTTGGAAAGAAGCTACCGAAAACTATAAATTATCTGCTATCAAAGTGAAAAAGGAAAGCAAGGATAGTGTTGTAGTTGAAATGAATTATACAATAGCTTCTGTGAATTCAACTTATACTTCGGTTTACACGATTCATACAAATGGCGAAATTTTAGTTAGTAATCATTTTAAATATGGTGGCGATGATAAGGTTGCAGAAATGCCACGATTTGGAATGAATATGATTTTACCAACTTCTTATGAGAATGTAACCTGGTACGGAAGAGGACCGCAGGAGAATTATCAGGATCGTAAAGAAGCTGCTTTTGTCGGGATCTATGAATCTACGGTAAAAGATCTTTATTTTCCGTATATCCGGCCGCAGGAGAATGGTTACAGAACAGATAACAGGTGGATAGAATTCACCAATAATCAGGGAAAGGGACTTAAATTTATTGGGATGCCATTACTTTCATTTAGCGCGCATAATAATTTGATTTCAGATTTTGATCCCGGTGTTGAAAAGCAACAACGTCACACAACAGATATTAAACCACGAGATCTTATTAGTGTAGACATAGATTATAAACAAACGGGATTAGGCGGTGACAATAGTTGGGGTGCGCGCACCTACGACAAATACCAACTTAAGCCGAAAGATTATAATTATAGCTTTTTGATCGTTCCGGTGAAGTAAGAATTCAGTTTATTGGTGCGTATTTCTTTGGTTACTTATATCTGAAATGATTGTATATTTTAAAGTTTTCATAGTAAGAGGGAAATTAGTAAATATGACTCATGTAGGGAATTAATTAAGGCTATGGAATTGGTAAGCGGTTAAAAATTTTGACTCTAAAGACAATCTAGAAATGTTATAATCTCATACATTTTAGGTATCAATAAATATCTATATGGTGTTGCGCCCGGTTACTATTTTGTACTTGGTTTTATTCTTTTCTCCTATTTTTTCGAATAGATTTAATTCCAATCCTTTTTTTAAATCTCTACTAGCAGTTGCAGAAGAAATATCTTTGAAAATATCCATATAATCTTTTCGTGAAAACTCATATTTATTTAGAGAAATAAAATACTCAAGACGATCTTTGTTATTTAACGTTCTATTATTAAAATCTAAAAGATTGCTTATCGAATCATTAATCACGTTTAACATATACTCAATAAATATGGTTGATTTACCAGATTTATCACTTTGAGCTAATGCTTTGTAATATTTTTCTTGATCATTACTGATTAAAGTCTCGAAGGGCAAAAATTCAAATATTGGATATTTTTCCATTAAAATTAAAGTTTGCCACAATCTTCCCATTCTCCCGTTTCCATCTAAAAAAGGATGTATAAACTCCATTTCATAATGAAAGACACAACTTTTAATCAATTCAATTTCCTGCGAACTTTTTAAATATTCAAACAGGTCTTTCATTAAAAAACTTACATTCTTAAATGGTGGTGCCAAATGTTCAACTTTTGAACCTTTTAGAATTCCGACATCTTGTTTTCTGTATTTTCCCGCATCTTCAATGAGGTTTTGCATTAAATATCGATGTGATTTTAAAAATGATTTTTCGCGGTTAGGATTGTATTGGCTTAAATTTTCGTAAACCTCTATTGCGTTTAACACTTCTAACACGTCTTTTTTTGGGCCGATGACTTTTTTATTTTCAAGAAGCGCAGTAATTTGTTCTTCAGTCAACGTATTACCTTCTATTCTCAGCGAGGAATGAATCGTCTTTATTCTGTTCTGCTTTCTTAG
>JBALXG010000312.1:0-4066 GCA_036961055.1 Leeuwenhoekiella sp.
TTTCATAACAAATTAGAATATATATCATTCTTTAATCCCGTATTTTTGTTACAGTAAAAATCAAAAAATTATGACATATCGCATCGAAAAAGATACCATGGGCGAAGTACAGGTTCCCGCCGATAAATTATGGGGAGCCCAGACAGAACGCTCAAGAAACAACTTTAAAATAGGAAAAGAAGCATCAATGCCTCTTGAGATTATATATGGATTTGCATACCTTAAAAAGGCAGCTGCTTATACAAATTGTGAAGCTGGCGTCCTGCCCATTGAAAAACGCGATCTTATTTCACAAGTCTGTGATGAGATTTTAGCAGGCAACCACGATGATCAATTTCCGCTGGTAATCTGGCAAACAGGTTCTGGCACGCAGAGTAATATGAATGTAAATGAGGTTATTGCAAATCGTGCCCATCAAATTGCAGGTAAAAAATTGGGCGATGGTGAGAAAACATTACAGCCTAATGATGATGTAAATAAGTCACAATCTTCCAATGATACATTTCCTACTGGTATGTACATTGCTGCCTACAAACGAATTAAAGAAACCACGCTTCCAGGAATAATTAAATTAAGAAACACACTTAAAGCAAAATCTGAAGAATTTAGAAAAGTAGTCAAAATAGGACGTACGCATTTAATGGATGCCACTCCCCTTACTTTAGGACAAGAACTCTCTGGATATGTTTCTCAACTTGATCATGGTATTAAAGCTTTAGAACATACACTAGAACATCTTTCTGAGCTAGCACTGGGTGGTACGGCCGTTGGTACAGGTATAAATACTCCTAAGGGTTATGCTAAAAGAGTTGCTGAATATATTGCAAAATTCACAGAATTGCCTTTTAAAACCGCCGATAATAAATTTGAAGCATTAGCTGCCCACGATGCACTTGTAGAAACTCACGGTGCTTTAAAACAACTTGCTGTTTCTCTAAATAAAATTGCGAATGATATTAGAATGTTAGCTTCAGGACCACGTAGCGGGATTGGCGAACTAATAATACCTGCAAATGAACCAGGATCTTCCATTATGCCGGGAAAAGTTAATCCTACACAATGTGAAGCATTGACAATGGTATGTGCCCAGGTTATAGGGAACGATATGACTATTACTGTTGCGGGAATGCAAGGACAATATGAACTCAATGTATTTAAACCTGTAATGGCTGCAAATATTTTAGAATCATCACAATTACTAGGAGATGCCTGTGCTTCTTTTGAAGAACACTGCGCCTCTGGAATTCAGCCTAATTATGAGCGCATAAAAAATCTTGTTGATAATTCACTTATGCTCGTAACGGCCCTAAATACTAAAATCGGTTATTATAAGGCCGCAGAAATAGCTAACACTGCACACACTAACGGTACTACTCTTAAAGAAGAAGCTGTTAATTTAGGATATGTAACTCCAGAAGAATTTGACGATTGGGTAAAACCTGAAGAAATGGTCGGAAATTCGAAGTAACATAATATTACAAAAAGCGAGCGAGGATTAATCCACGCTCGCTTTTTAATAATGTGCGTTATTACTAATTATACTTGTTTTATAAATATAATTTCCTAAATTTGAGAGGTTTCCCCCTAACTCAATAAAAATAGCCCCTTTTGAAATTAACCAAATTTTGGATAAATGGTCTATTGGCGTTATTTACTTATTTTTTTCTGGGCAAGTGGATTTGGTCAACATATAGAATATTTTAAAGACTTATCTCTTTCACATAGTATTTTGAGTATAATGGAGGTTAATTTCAGGCCTCTTGATGATACTAATTTAGGTATTGATAATGGCACGTATTGGTTAAAAATCTCTGAAGTCGCTAATGATTCTGACATTTTAAGGATAAAAACCACTCACGTAAATCAAATAGAGACGTATGATTCTTCAGGGAGCAGTTTGATCGAACTGCCCAATATGCAATACCCCAGTTTTGATTTTACTTCAAATATTGATCACCTTCCTTTCTATATAAAGTTAAATTTAAAGGAAGAAGCCAATCTGCCCATTGAATTTTTTAAGCACGAGAACTTAATTAAAGTAGAGCAGGCAAATATATTTGGTTATGGACTTTTCTATGGGATAATGGTATTTATCATTCTCGCCACTTTTTTATTATACTTGTATTCTTTTGAAAGTACTCTTTTATTTTACGCCGCACTTCTGCTGGCAATTGGTTTAAGTCTTGCTTTTAGAGATAACATACCCTATTTGTTAGGGTTAAATAGTTATTACTTATCGCATATAGAACTTATTACACATGTAATAGTAGGAGTTGTAGGCTGTTTTTTTTCTTTCACTTTTACAAATCATAAAAGTAGGTTTCCCTCATTAAAATTAGCCACACTAACTTTTGTAATTTTATCTGTAATTTTTTTTACAGGTCACTTGCTGACTGATAATTTTCTGTTTTATGCACTAACTGATATTTGTGTGTTGTTTGCATTAATTTCAACATGGATAATAAGTATTTCAGCAAGTTCTACCGCTTTTTTTTACTTTGCCTCATTTGTGTATGCCATAAATATTTATTTCGTCTTAGAATTTTTCATTCTTTATGATTTTGGAATTTCATTGTTAAATATTACTCCCTTTGTAATCAAAATGGGAATAATAGCTCAAATGATTGTTATGGCCAGTACAATTCTTAAAAAGTGGCAGTACTTGAGAAGTAATAATTTTACTCTTCTGGAGGAATTGACTCAGCGTAATCTGGAAATAGATAAACTAAGTCAATATAAAAAAGTTGAAGACATTAATGACTCCTATCTTGAAAACCTTATTAATAACTACAATCTGAATAATAATGAAGTGAAAATTCTGCATGCCTTATCTACAGGTGTAAATGAAGATAATCTAGCGAAAAAACTTAATCTTTCACATCAAATGGTAAAACAGACAACCACAAGTTTATACTATAAGCTTGGGATAACAGATGAGACTGATTTTTTAAACCTTATTGATTAAAAATAAAATGCCCCATGAAATTCATGGGGCATTTACTTATTCCCGCCTATTTTTTCTTATAGTATTTTTTGTACTTGGGGTATGCTAAGAGTGCAAATGCAATTACACTTATAAAAATGATAATTGCTTTATTAAGATTAAGAATATTATTACCACTTGCATAACTATGTAATCCTGAAAGCCAAAAGTTTACTCCAAAGTAGGTCATTAAAATACTGCCGTAAGCTAGTATAGCCATTAAATTGAAAAACCACCGACCTCTTAAGCCGGGAACCAATCTCATGTGAATTACAAAAGCATAAACCATTATACTTATTAATGCCCACGTTTCTTTAGGATCCCATCCCCAGTATCTCCCCCAACTCTCATTTGCCCACTGCCCTCCAAGAAAGTTACCTATGGTAAGCATAACAAGACCTACTGTTAGTGACATTTCTGTGATTATAGTAAGTTCCTTTATGTTGAGATCCATTTTTGTTCTATTCTTCTCGTTAGTAAGTAAGATTAACAACAATGAAACGATACCTAATATCATACCTAAAGTAAAAGGCCCATAACTAGCTACAATAACAGCAACATGTATCATTAGCCAGTAACTATCTAATACAGGCTGTAAATTAGCTATAGCGGGGTTAAGCCAGTTCATACTTGCTCCCCATAAAATGAAACCTGCAACAAAAGCTGTACTAGCAATGGTGAGCATACTTTTACGACCAAAAGCTAATCCAAAAAACATAGTGGCCCAGCCTACGTATAACACAGACTCATATGCATCACTCCAAGGAGCATGACCAGAAATATACCAGCGCCAGATTAGTCCTGTAGTGTGCAATAGAAATAAAATAAGGATAGATGTAGCACCTACCCCTACCATTATTTTCATAAAGCGGTTGTCTTTAAAAATTTGACTAATTACAAAAACAAACATGAATACAGATGCAAGAAGATACATCCAATAAAGCTTTGTAAAAATGTCATGCTTATTATAAAATACTTCAGCATTAATTTTATCTTCAGATGGCATAACTTCACTACCATATTTGCGCTGAAAACCGGTAATGCTATTTAGAAGATCGTCTGCTTTAGCATAATCACCAGTTG
>JBALXG010000313.1:0-4004 GCA_036961055.1 Leeuwenhoekiella sp.
GTCTTTACGCCCTTTACCTTGACGCACATGAAGTTGATTACGATCAAGATCTAAATCTCGCAGTTCAAGATTTTGTAATTCACCTATGCGTAATCCACAGGAGTAAATAAGTCCCAGTACCGCGCGGTGTTTTAAATTACGTGTAGATCTTAAAAGGTCTAAAACCTCTTCGGCACTTAAAACCTGCGGTAGGTTTTTAGATTTTTTAGGCTGCTGTAAAGCAAGGTCTTCCACATTAAGGTTTGGTGTAAAGATAATGAGATGCTTAAAAGCACTTATCATTTGCCTATGTGTACTTATTGAATATTTATAGGTTTGAATACAGCCTTTTAAAAAAAGACTTAAATCATCCAATTTGGCTTCACTTAGTGGTTTTTCTTTCATATAAATTGCAAAGCTTAAGACAAAACCATAATAGGTGCGCACTGTACTGTCACTAAATCGTTTCCCTCTTAAATAAGTGACATATTTTTTAAGTATAGGAATATTTACATGATCAACCATATCTTTACTCAAGGTTTGTCTTTGAATTTTAGGAATGGCTGGCCGTCTTATTTTAGTGGCGTTGTACGCTGAATAATCTACATAAAAATTTAAATTACGTAGATGCTGATATAATTTCTGTCGGGTAGTATATCGCTCAAGAATGTAATAACATCTGTGGGTATTGCTATAAGCAACATATTCAATAGTTTTTATTTTTGCGCGTACGGTATAATTGTTATCAAATCTAAGTGCAATAGCAACTTCACTATTATGCAGAAGTTTTTCTAAGGTTATCGTATTCATTACTTCTTATAAATGGTTGAATATATTATCAAATTAATAAATTCAACTGAATATGAGATGTTTATAAGAAAATTATATTGTCTTATTAAGCTAAAGTAGTGATGGATAATTTGGTTATTAGCAAGGGAATGTCCATATGGGTATAAAAATTGAATAATAATATATCTATCCAAAATCTTTGCTCGACGAAAAATCAGAAGGAAGTTTTCCGAATTTTTCTTTAAAGATTTTTCTGAAGTATTTTTGGTCTTTGAATCCTACCTCAAATGAGGCTTGCGATACATTAAACCCTTCATTTTCCATTAAATTCACAGCTTTTTGTAACTTGATATCTCGTATGTATTCATTGATACTTTTACCAGAAATGGCTTTAATTTTACGGTATAAAGATGCTTTACTCATTCCCATAGAATTAGCAATAATTTCAACTGGTTTTCCCTCGGTTTGAAGATTTTCGAGAGTAACTTCTTCAAACTGTTTAAGGAATTTTTTCTCAATATTTAATTTTTTATGGCTTTCTACCTCCTGTAGACCTTCAGTTTCTTTATTTAAAATATCTTTTTGAAATTCTAATTTTCGTTTAAGAAGATTTTTAATTCGCGCGATAAGTACAGCCGGACTAAAAGGTTTTGTTATGTAAGCGTCAGCACCTTCATTGTATCCCGCTATAATTGATTGCTTTGTATCTTTTGCTGAAAGCAAAATAATGGGAATATGAGAAGTTTCTTTGTTGTTTTTGAGCTCCTTACAAAGATCTATACCACTTTTTATTGGCATCATAATGTCTGATATGATTAGGTCAGGCACGTATTTTGTTCCCATTTGTATTCCTTCCTCTCCATTAAGCGCATGCAGAATATCGTAGTTAGGCGCAAGTATAGAAGATAGATATTCATGTATATCTGGATTATCATCTATTAAAAGTAAAAGTTCTTTTTCTGATTCAGCTGATATATTTGCCCTCGATTCTAAATTTTTATTTTCATTCAGGATGTCTAAAGCAGTTTGTTCAACATTGTGTTCTAAGGGTATAGTGGTTAATTGAGTTCCCTTTTGTTTTCCTTTAGGCAGAAATACTGTAAAAATAGTTTTTTTGTTTATTTCACTTTCAACATTAATATAACCTTCATGTAATTCGATAAATCGTTTAGATAGTGCCAACCCGATTCCGCTTCCATCAGTTTTAAAGTTGTCATTGGCGTGATAATACCAATCAAAAATATGAGGTAAAACATTTGCAGCTATGCCAGCTCCTGTGTCTTTTACTTGTAGTAAAAAGCCATGATTTTCTAACTTCAGACTTACTTTAATAGAATCACCTTTTCTTGAATATTTTATGGCATTAGACATTAAATTATTAAATACAATTTGTATTTTTTCCAGATCACAGTAAATTATATGATTGTTTTCTATTATATCTTGAATGATTAAAACACCCTTTTTCTTCGCGAGGGGTTTATACATCTCAATCCATTTTAAAGTTTCTTGAGCGAACAGGTATTGTCCTGTATTAAGCTTATTTAGTCCTTCATCAGTTTGTCTAAAATTAAGGAGTTTATTAATTCGAATAATTAGGGTTCTTGCATTTTTATCAATAATACGTAAACTGTTTACATGTTCTTTTTTTCTTATTTCTGAAAGAAGACTTTCTACCGGAGCAAGAATCATGGCTAACGGTGTTTTTAATTCATGCGAGAAACCTGTATAAAAGCGCAGGCGCTCCTCATTAAGTTCATTTTCTAGCTGGCGCTGATTTTTTTCAAATAGAAGAGATTGCTTTAAGCGAAAACGATTAGTATAGTATCTTAAGCTGAGCCATATAAGTAATACGGCTAATAAAAGGTAAAGTATATATGCAGGTATTGTCATCCAAAATGGGGGAACAATGTTTATAAACAGTTCTTTGCTTGACTCAAAATAATCATTTGCATTGGTCTTAAGTTTTAATTTGTAATGGCCTGGTGGTAGCTTACTAAAGTTGATTTTATTGAAGTTTGTTAAATTTACCCAGTGATCACTATAACCTTCTAATAAATATGAATACTCTACATTTTCTGAACTTGGATACTTGAGTCCGGCAAAATCTAAAGAAAAAAGAGACTGGTTATATTTAACTGATAAAGAGTCTTTATAGGCTATTGATTTTTCGAGTACATTCTTAAATTTACCACCAATGGGAACTGATTTATTATAAAATTCAAGATCTTTAAAAACGGTATTGAAGTGATGTTTTTCTGGTGATTTTAAAATTTTAGCATTAAAAATGTTCAAGCCGTTATTACTTCCTAAATAAACGGTACCATCCTGATTTACAATTGCTGCGCCATTGTTAAACTCATTACCTTTAATATTTTCAAAATTATTTATATTTTTTATAGTGTTATTAACCGGGTCATAAGTACTTATCCCGTTATAAGTACCTAGCCAATAAACGCCAGCCGGATCTTTAAGGATACTACTAACAGTATTGTTACTCAAACCGTCGCTTACTGTAAATCTTTCAATACTGTTTGATGCGAGGTCAAATTTCATGAGACCTTCATTTAAAGTGCCTGCTAATATGTGGGTAGAATCTAAGAATTTAAGGTTAAATATTATATTGGTAAGAAAGTTTGTATTAGCTGTAGAAAAGTCGTTATAAGTTTGGGTTTGAGAATTAAAATGCAGGATGCCATTGCCATACGTCGCTAACCATAGCTCTCCTTTTTTTATTTGTTCAATATCACGTACGTCTATTTTTCCTAGCGTCTCAATATAATTAAAATGGTTTTTTATTTTATCATATTTATAAAATCCACCACGATTTGTTCCTGCCCAAATTTGACCATCCAGGTCTTCAAAGATCACACGTACGTCGCTACCATCTTCAATTTGACCCTGAAGATAATGATCCCATTTCCCGGTTTTAAGATTTAACCGGTTTAACCCACCTCTATAAGTGCCTACCCAAATATTTTGACTGCTATCTTCAAGTAATGAGACGATAAAATTATTGCTTAGACCGTTTACGGTATTTTCTTTTGAATAGTTTTTTATTTTTTTAGATATAGGATTATAAAGGTCTAAACCTCCTCCATCTGTACCTACCCAGATTTCCCCGGTTTTACTTTTGGAGAGTGCACTTATTCTATTGTGAGCTAGTTTCTTACCGTCATTTACATCGCTTTTTAATAATGCTACAAAAGCACCTTGTGGATTAACAAAATCAAGACCCG
>JBALXG010000314.1:0-3997 GCA_036961055.1 Leeuwenhoekiella sp.
AGAAGAATATTGAGCTTTTAAGAGAAAAATTCTCGATTTTGAAAGATGTTTATATTTCTAGTGATCTGATTAGTGTTTTAAGGGAATTTTATACAAGTCCTAATACTCCTGAAGAACTTGAGCATAATAAGAAATACGAAAATGTTGTTGCTGTTCTGCATGACTTTATTAAAGATGAAATTGAGGCAAAGGCACTACATGGAAAAGTGATGATTGGTCAGCCAGAAGAGTTTTATAAATCTCATGTAAATATTGAGTATGTTAATCCAAAAAATGAATTGGAAGTGTCTGCTTTAACTGAGCAAGATTCCAATTTTAAGGAAGCTACTTTTATTACTAATGAAAGTTCAAAGTTTTTGTGTTCTCGCGAAGTAGAGAAAATGTCCAAATCAAAATACAACGTCGTCAATCCTGATGATATTTGTGTTGATTATGGGGCAGACACATTGCGAATGTATGAGATGTTCCTCGGCCCGTTAGAGCAGGCAAAACCTTGGAACACCGCTGGAATTACTGGCGTTCACAACTTCCTTAAAAAACTCTGGAAATTGTATCATTCCGGTCCTGATGAATCATTTTTGGTAACAGATGCTGCTGCTTCTAAAGAAGCCATGAAAACGCTTCATAAAACGATTAAAAAAGTAGAAGAAGATATTGAGAATTTCAGCTTTAATACTTCGGTTTCTACGTTTATGATCGCGGTTAACGAACTTACAGCCGCTAAGTGCAACAGCCGGGAAGTTCTTGAACCTTTGGCTGTGCTTATTTCGTCATATGCGCCACATATTGCAGAGGAATTATGGTCAAAATTAGGCCATAAAGAGTCGATTTCTACCGCTAATTTCCCGATTTTTGATGGTAAATACCTGGTAGAAAGCAGCAAAGAATATCCTATTTCCTTTAACGGAAAAATGCGCTTCACGATGGAGCTTCCGCTTGATCTTACAAAAGATGAGATAGAAAGCGCCGTAATGGCGCATGATAAAACTCAGTTTTATCTGGAAGGGCGCACGCCTAAAAAGGTGATTATTGTTCCAGGTAAAATTGTAAACCTGGTGGGGTAATTTCATATTTCACTGGATGGAAATTTTGGGTTTACCTACTACTATAAAATTTCTTTACGTCAAAAAGACAGAAAGTTAAAATGGCTCGGGATTTGTTTGATAAAATGTAGTTTTAAGTTTAATTAAAAGGAAAAACAATGGTTACAGGAGGATATATGGGTTATTACTTACTTATAGGTGCGATCGCGCTTGTGAGCTGGCTGGTAAGCCGAAAGTTAAAAAGTAAGTTTAAAGAATACTCGCAGGTACATTTAAAAAACGGAATGAGCGGCGCGGAGATTGCGCGTAAAATGCTTAGCGATAACGGTATTACAGATGTTGAGGTAATTTCTGTACAAGGTCAATTAACAGATCATTACAATCCCGCAGACAAAACGGTTAATCTAAGTGAGCCGGTTTATCATCAACGTAATGCTGCTGCAGCTGCTGTTGCAGCTCACGAGTGTGGTCACGCTGTGCAACATGCAAAAGCTTATAGTTGGTTAACGATGCGTTCTACACTAGTGCCGGTGGTTAGCGTGGCTTCAAAAATGTCTATGTTTGTGATTATAGGTGGCGTAGTACTTATGTCTATAATAAGTTCTGGAGTTGGGATGACGGTAGCCGTAATAGGTTTAGGACTATTTGCAATGGGAACCATTTTTGCATTTATTACTTTACCGGTAGAATATGATGCTAGCCATAGAGCATTGGCATGGTTAGAATCATCTCACATGCTTACTCCAGAGGAGCACGCAGGCGCTAAGGATTCTCTTAAATGGGCAGCTCGTACATATGTTGTGGCAGCAATAGGATCACTAGCTACTTTGCTTTATTTTGCATTACAGATTTTTGGCGGAAGAAGATAAAAACTTAAATAACACCTAATGAATTTTATAAAAGCATCAGGTAACACTGGTGCTTTTTTTAGTTTAAAAAATAGATTTTTAAGTATTGTTTAGCTGGTTTACCGCTATAAATTGGCAGTTTACCTCTTTTTAAAACCGATTTATACTACGATATATAAATGCCTGTTTGGTGTAGATTAATAATAGTTTTTACATCAAATTTTGATTTATGAGTACAAAAAGAATAATGCCATTACTATGTCTGTCCTTTCTTTCAATTTTTTATTCAGGATGCAGTAATGATGATGGTTTTGTGAGCGATACTACAGAAAGCTCAGATAATGGCGATACAACCACAGATGATAGTGATGAACCTGTAGAGACTGGTGAAGATCACGATGAAGCTTCAGATTATGAATGGGATAGTGCAACCGTAGTAGGTATTATACTTAACACTACGTCTATTACCGTTAATGGTGAAGGAGCTACTGCAGATGGCAGTGTAGTTACAATAGAAAATGCAGGTAATTATGAAATTACCGGTGACTTAACCAATGGGCAAATTATAGTAGATACTGAAGATGAAGGGGTGGTACGCCTGTTGCTTAATGGTATTGACGTAACGAGTAAGAGCAGTTCGCCACTTTATATTGCTAACGCCAGTAAAACGGTGATTTATTTAGAAGAAAACACAACAAACTATCTTAGCGATAGTGATTCTTACGTATATGAAGGTGATGAAGATGAGCCTGACGCGGCACTCTTTAGTGATGATGACCTCACGATTTTTGGAGAAGGCACTTTAAGCGTAACTGGAAATTATAACGAAGCGATAAAAAGTAAGGATGGTTTAATAATTACCAGCGGAACTTTGGTCGTAACCTCAGTAGATGATGGTATACAAGGCAAAGATTACCTTATCATTAAAGAAGGAGATATTACAGTTGTTGCAGATGGAGACGGTCTAAAGTCTAATAATGATGAAGATTCTACTTTAGGATATCTCATAATAGAAACTGGTACAATAACTATCACTTCAGGAGCAGATGCCATTCAGGCAGAATCTTCTTTAAATATTACAGATGGTGATTTTAATCTGATTTCTGGCGGTGGACATACAGCGGTTTTAGCCGAAGATGATTCTGCAAAAGCTTTAAAGGCTGGTCTCGCAATTTATATTGAAAAGGGAACATTCTCAATTGACGCGGCAGATGACGGGCTGCATTCTAATGATGCCATTATTATCAACGACGGAACATTTAGTATTGCAACTGGTGATGATGGGATTCATGCAGAATATGATCTTGCAATAAATGGAGGATACATAGATATAACTACTTCTTACGAAGGTGTAGAAAGTCAGGAATTGCATATTACCGGAGGTGACGTTTATATTACATCTAGTGATGATGGTTTAAATGCTGCTGGAGGCAACAACAATTACCTTTATATTGACGGCGGTACAATTATAATTAATGCTCAGGGAGACGGGATTGATGCTAATGGTTCTATTGAGATGACAGGAGGAACTGTTGTGGTTAACGGCCCCACAGGAAATAATAACGGAGCGTTAGATTATGATAATACTTTTAAAATTACAGGAGGTATATTAGTAGCTTCCGGTAGTTCTGGAATGGCTCAGGCGCCCAGCTCAAGTTCAACCCAATCTTCTGTACTTTTTAAGTTTTCATCAACTATGCAGGCAGGAACTTTACTTCATATACAAGATAGCTCCGGCAATGACATCATAACCTACGCTCCTCTTAAAAATTATCAAAGTCTGGTTGTATCTACTCCTGATTTTGTAGATGGCTCCTCTTATGAATTGTTTTCTGGCGGAAGCAGTACAGGATCATCTCTGGGAGGATTTTATGAAGATGGTACCTACTCCCCGGGAACATCTTTAAATGTTTTTACAGTGGCAGGTATAATAACAAACATAAACTGATGCTTTTCTCCCTAAATTAAATTTGATGTTTTTTAAAACCTCGGAAAACTTATTTTCGAGGTTTTATATTTTAATCTGTCTTTGAATTTGCTGGTTAAGCGAAATAAAAGTTTCCGTTCTGGAAACACCTTCTATCGCCTGTATTTTTTTATTAAGCA
>JBALXG010000315.1:0-2032 GCA_036961055.1 Leeuwenhoekiella sp.
ATGTCTCAGAATATGATAGAGACAATAATAGGCATGCCCGTCTTACCCTGTTAAGAGCTAAAATACAAGCAACAGGAGAGCTTAAATCAACACCGCCAACTTTATCTGCTAATTTTGATGGGATTTTAATAAATGAAAATACTTATAGCGGTGCTATAGATATTACATTAAATGCTACTGATGCAAGTAATAGTGGAAGTATTGAGCGCTTAGTTTATACTCTGGATGAAGGGGAAGAAATTCCATACACTGAAACTTTTACAGTTTTAGAAAGTGGAACCCACAATATTGCGGTTACAGCTGAAGATGGGTATGGAAATATTTCTACAGAAAATTATGACTTTATTATTCAATCTTCGGAAACTGGAGCAGTTATTTATGTGGAGAACATGAACAAAATCCCAACAACTAATAGAGGTTTTCCAGCTGACAATTATTATTCTTTTAATCGACTTAAAAATACTTTAGCTAATGAAGGAATTCCTACGCACGATAGTAGTATTATGCGTTTAAATAATACCGGCACTGGAGATCTGATTATTTCTGAAATTAATATATCAGACACCACTAAATTTACATATCAAATCATAGCCAAAGACAATGAGCCTGTAACTCTTCCTTTGACTGTAAGTCCTGGTGAGTATAGAGATTTGAATATTAGTTTTATTGGGGAAATCTTGAATGGGGTCGGAAATGCGAGAGCTTTGTATAAAGAGACAATAACCATTATTTCAAATTCTGAAAATGACTTGGAAAACACTTCAACTTTACATGGAGCTTTTGCCTCTAAAACTGAAGGTAATAATGAAATAAGTGCACAGGAAATTTTAGATGTATTGGGTTTTAAAACAAGTATGTTAAGCCTTGTTAATGAAGAAGGAACCATAACTCCTCAAAATAAAAATCCTTCGAGACCTTCTTCTAATTATCCTACAGCAGCTAATACAGATGCAGGGTATGAGGGAGATATGATCATCTCCCCTACATTTGTACAAGCTGATTCATCAAAACCTGTAACGGCAATGCAAGTGATGGCTCTTCATGGTCCAGAAACAGGGATTGGTAAATTTGTAGAACCTAACTCTGGTAATGTAGTAGGCGGAATAAGTTTTAGACATGATAAAACTCAGTACCAAACCTTATTTCCATTAGGTAATAATGGTTCTGAACTTGTAAGTTACAGTATGTCGAAGTCAATTGTTAATCCCTTTAGAATTGCAGTTGCTAATGCATATGCAACAGGAGGTGGATCAGATCTCTATGGTTCAAATCCGAATTTATTGGGCGTAAGAGTTTATAAAGTAATAGATCAAGATGGCTTTATTGTCCCCAATGAGTATATAGCCATTCAGGATTATATTGGGGAGGGTTGTGATGTGGCTGGCCAAGGCAATTGTGATTTTAATGACAATGTTTTTTATTTTACTAATATTCGTCCTGAAGCGGTGCCTCAAACTGGGGAAATTCAACCGTATACAGCCTATGTAAATACTGCATTTAGTTATGACTTGTCAATTTATTTTGATAAAGGTTATGCTGGAAACAAATTGATATATTCTGCTTTATCGCAAGGTCTCAATTTGCCCGAGTGGCTAAATCTTAACTACAATACAGGTGTAATAAGCGGTATTCCTCCAGCTGGTGCGCAGAACACCTATAATATAGATATCAAGGCAGCAGATCTTAACGGTATAGAAGTGAGTTCAAGTTTTGAATTGTCTATTCTGAACGCTGCAAATACGAGATCATTAAATGATTTAAGTAGTTCAGAATTAAAAATTTATGATTTTGAACCTTCTAGTATAACTATGTATCCAAACCCAGCTACCTCATCCGTTAATATCGTTACGGGTAATTTAGCTTCAGTTATCAGTAAGTTTGTTCTAAGTGACGTTAGAGGAATTAAAATTAAAGAGTTTAATGCTTCACAAATAAAAAGCGGTCAATCCTATGTTTTACCACTCTATAATATTCAGGCTGGTATTTACTTTGTAAATGTCGTAAGCGATGGTTTTATGAAGCAATTGAAGCT
>JBALXG010000315.1:2042-3988 GCA_036961055.1 Leeuwenhoekiella sp.
AATAATTGAGGGAGACGTTAGTCTCCCTCAATTATTTTAAATGATGATTCAACCGTTAATTATAATTTTACAACTGTTAATATTCATTAAACCCTTAGCTTTTAGCTTATACAGGAATATATCAATAAAAAAATATTAGTTAACCGATGAAAGGTTCCTTTTTATCTATTTCTTAAAATTTATCACCGGTCTACCAGAGGGTTTATATACTTTAGCCATGTTAAAAACAATATATTACTAGATCCCCAAATCTATTAGACAAAACATTTTATGCTACGGAAGTCAGTTATTTAACTTGAATTCTAAAAGTATGGAGCATAATTACTCTCTTAAAAAAGCAAAATCATTATTTCTAATTTTAGTAGGTTTATTAATTTCTGTTGTTACAACGTCTTTATCACCTGTTAAATATAATACAGTATCCTTAAGGTATCATCCTGAAAACTCTTTTATTGTAGGTGATTGTAATGCTATAAGTCCTTTTGACTGTAGTGAAATAGGGGTGGGCTTACCTGTTGAATTAAATTTTAATGAGTCTGAAATTATCGATGCGGGATTTACAATGGTCGATCCACCTTCAAATCGAAATTCAGCAGATGCTTCAAAAGCAGATCCAGAAGTATTAGGATTAATAAATGAAAACCTGACAATAAGTAATGGTTTTTTAATTTTAAGAGGTAGTAAAGGTACCAGTGATCGCTTTTCAAATTCACAAATGAATGCTTTGGGTGTAGGCATTGATGTAGAGGACTCAGGTTTACTAAATATTTCGACTACTTTTCTACAACCTGATTTTTCCGCCACTTCTGGAAATAATGATCAACACGCTGGCATATGGTTTGGAATTGATGAAGATCATTTTGTAAAGCTTGTCATAATTAAAAACTCTTCAGGTTGGTTTTCTACTACACAAAGAGTTCAATTAATTTTAGAAAACCGTAAAAATGACGGTACAATTGAGATTGATAATATTTCGACGAGTTCTTTTAGAGTAAGTAGTTTAACCGATAAACTAAATTTAAGAATTCAGATTGATCCAGATAATTTGTCAGTTAAAGGTTTTTATTCTTTAAATGCGGATCAGGAGATTCTTGTGCAAAACAATAATGGGAGTGGTTCTTTAACTATTCCTCAATTATTAATTGATGGTAAAGATCATGATCAGAATCCTGACACAGCCCCACTGTCTTTTAGTGGTATAATTGCATCTGTAGTTTCAGCAAGTACTAATTACGGCTATAACAATAAACCTTTTGATATATCATATGACTCATTTTCTGTTTTACAAGAAAATACTCAAAGTTCTGATAATGATATTGTATCTTTTGTATTAGAAGGGCAAATAGAACCTGCTCAAATAGATACTAAAAATCACTCTGTTACAGTCATTGTAAATTCTGAATCTGATTTATCAAATCTATCACCTGACATTGAAATTTCAAGCAACGCAGTTATCAACCCCTTGTCTGGAAGTCCAAATGATTTTTCAAATCCTTTCACATATACTGTAACAGCAGAGAATGGTACATCCCAAAAGTGGATTGTTAATATTTCTACAGAAGTAAAAAAAGAATTAAATTTTAGTTCATCTACTTTATCCTTTTCGGGTGATTCTGGGAGTTCAATAAGTTCTCAGATGGTTATGGTATCTGCTAGTGATGGCTCGGCTTTATTTTCTCTTTCAGAGGATCCGGATTCGAGTGACTGGTTAGTTTTACCTGCATCAGATAGTTCTGGGAACTATACATCGGGAAGCTTGGAGATTGGCATCAGGCCTAATCTTGCTGAGGGTATTTATAGGACCACGTTAATTGCCATTGACCAATCTGGATTGGGTTACGGCAGTGCAGAGTTACCTGTTGAGTTAGAGATAACCCCGGGCAAAGCCTTATCTGAATTTGTTGCCCATATTAATTTTCAGGATAAAGGCAGTGTTGCTCCTTGGG
>JBALXG010000316.1:0-3985 GCA_036961055.1 Leeuwenhoekiella sp.
GTTATGTTTTTTAAGTTCATAAGAAAAAGTTTATTCTGTTTATTTGTTAATCTTCTCAAAATGTAAATGGATACAAAAAGTTCAGATTGGTCATCCAAACTGGTTTACCAATTTGGTTTTCCAAATATAATTATAATATTCAGGTAAAAAAAAACTTTTAATGTTAAAATTTTAGGATAATTAGCAGAAGTGAGGCATATATTATAGAAAAGTGGAATTATAAATAAAAAAAGGCCTCTTTTTAGAAGCCTTGTCCGTGTTATTTAAGTTTACATAAAATCTTCTCGGATAGGGCTAAAAACATCTATTAGCATTCCATCCTCTTTACATAAGGCTCCGTGCATTACGTGTGGCGGTATGTAAAACGAATCGCCACCTTTAAGAAGTTTGGTTTCCTTACCTATGGTAACTTCAAAATTACCTTTAACGACATAGGTTACCTGAGCATGATGATGCTTATGCATAGGGCCAATACTTCCTTTTTTAAAGTCTACCTGAACCATCATAATAGTATCATCATATCCTTTAATTTTTCGCTTTACACCATCACCTACGGTTTCCCATTCTATCTCATCTCCTATTAAAAATTCTTTACTTGATCCAAATGTTTTCATGGTATTTGTTTTATTGATTTATAAAATAATAAGATCCTTCCCACTTGTAAGAAGCTCCTTTATATGTGAAACTGTGTTTCTCTTTAGTATTTGAACTTGTGTTAGCTATAGCAAGCACATAAGATTCTCCTTTATTTAGTTTAATCTTAACTGCAGTATATTCTTTAGTATTAAGCAGTATTTCTATCGTTTTAACAGCAGTTTCTGTTTCTCTAGCGCTTTCATTTACCGCATTATATGATCCGTGAGATTCTAGAACATTTACAAAGAGGGCGTCTTCTGTTTTTGATTTCCTCAATATAACCCCTGATTCCCGCCTTAGGTTAAAATCAGGATCATTTGCCCCCTGCCGTACAAATAACAGACTGTCTCCCACTGCCGTCTTACTGCTTAGTGTGTAGAATATATCTTTATTGAGCCACGTAATCTGACTTAAATCACCATCAGCTTGAACGGTTGCTTCCTTCCAAAGATGCTGGTAACCGTTTTCAGCTCCTAATATTTCTAAGCGCTCTTCATTTTTGGGTTTTAATGAAATATCAATGATTTGACCTTTATAATAAAACGGCAGATCATATTGATTTACAGCACTTCCTTCAACTTTAAAAATATCAAGTATAATGGGTTTTTGATTCTGCTCTCGGGGGAGCATCGCTACTGTACGATGCATAACAGTACCGGGATATGCGTTAGCTTCCTTTGCACTTACTATTTGTATTGAATCATTATCCAAATCTTGAAAATAAAGTTCAGAATGATACTGGCTTCCCAATTTAAAATCACCTTCAAAATGAGAAATTTCATTCTGCACTACTGTATTGTGAGCAATAGTTTGTTTGGCCCACGTAGTATTTTCCTTTAAATAGCCTCCCCCATTTTTAGCATTAATATTAACGAAGCGTGCCAACCCATAATCCGGTAGCACCTCATTACCATTTTCATAATATGAATACGAAAGTTTATCATAATGGCCGTGACTGTTTCCTTGGGAGGTATATTTAAATACCAGCTCCAGATCGTCTTTTTCTTTTGAACGCAGAACGGTAAGTCCGCCCTGTTTACCATTAGGTCCATCAGTTAAACTAACTGATTTTTTTATAAAAGGTTTTTGCTTGTGTTCTTTTAAAGCAAGCGAAACAGCCAAACCTGCATCATCAAGAGTAACTTCATCTTGTATTTGAGCGATAGCGAGTAGTTGAGGATCTTGCGCTCCATAATGATACGCAATATCCACACTATTTATTAAGGCTGAATTGTAATAGGACATTCCTTTTTGTGCATCATTTAGTGGAAAGAATTTACCCTTAGTATCTGTAAGATACAGCAAGGCATAAACCGCCTTAATCTGCACATCATTTTTATAATGCAACACTCCAAGTTGTGGCAGCGTATTTTCTAAAGCTGTAGAAAATGCAAGAAAGGGATACATAGCATACCGTTGGTAATAGGGCCCTTCAGTATAATAGCCCTCCGGCGAGAAAGCTTCTTCTACATTAGCTATAAATCCCGCATCCTGCCCCGGTTTTTTTATAAGTCCTCCATCATTATCTGTTGCGTTCTCATCAATATTATCTGCTGGTAATCCATATAACGCATAGTTAATCAATTCACTGTCTCTCATTGCAAGACCTATCATACCTACAGCTGCATTTCCCCAAGTACTGTGGTTGTGTATTCGATTAAAAAACTGCGGATTTTCTACCGAAAGAAATAACGCAAATGGTTTAAATAAGTCCTGCTCCAATACCGCACGGTCTTTTGCTGATAACCATTCATATATAGCATCATAAGCCTGACTCATATTTACCAACCAGTTGGCATCATTAAGACATTGCCAAAATAGCTTACCACGGGAATATGACCGGGTTTCGGGATGTAGTGGTAAGTCAGGATAAATACGGGCATATTCCATTAATACATCTTTTATGTAGTTGGCATATTTCTCATTCTTATAAATTTGAAAAAGCACCCCTGCTTTTTGAAGTATTATATAATTTTTTTTATGCTGCATATGCGTATATCCCCCCGCCATATCTTTAGGAATAGGTACTTCTATTTTCTCATCGATAGCAGCATCTACTTCTTTCTTAGTTTGTTTAAGTGTCTTATCAAATATGGGTATGCTGCCCAGATTTTTCTGTATTGCGGTTAAGCCTTCATCAGTAAGTAAAAGACCGTGATGTCCCGCATTGCTGAACGTATAGGATTCTTTATGCTGACCATAACCTAAACGCGCTAAACAAAAGAATAAGATAAGTATTGTTAGTTTATACATAAACTCTTTAATTTTTTAAATCAATTTGATAAGCTTCTCCAGGTTTTAGCACCTGTATCCTAACATCCTGATTGTTTTTTAATATTTTAAAATTGAACTGAATGTTTCTTTCACTCAACGATTTTATATAAATATGATTTTCTACTTCGCGTATATAAACATCGGCAGGTTCTTCAAAAAGCAATTTCACATTTTTAAAGGTCAACCTCCTTGCATTAAAAAAATAGGCTTCATTTTTCTTCTTCAGCTCAACTGTATTTTGATCG
The DNA here is from genome assembly GCA_036961055.1 of Leeuwenhoekiella sp. Taxonomy (GTDB): domain Bacteria; phylum Bacteroidota; class Bacteroidia; order Flavobacteriales; family Flavobacteriaceae; genus Leeuwenhoekiella. Next base: position 3,156 of record JBALXG010000316.1, read on the forward strand.
AACTGGTTATTAGCTATAGAAGAAAATTCCCAATCTTTAATTTTTGGGTGTAATGCTGACTCATCCACTCGCTCCTGATAGGTCTTAAAAGGCACAAGAGCTGTGATAAAACTAAAGTTTGTTGTTGAATTTATCTGAGGTACAGCCCATTCCTTTCCCCGCTTTCCCGCAATGGATACTGTGTCTACTTTTTGTAATTGATAAATATCTAAGCCACTGCCGGATCTAAATGTGCTGCGTAAAAGTTGGGGTGCTTCTTCGAGCGTGTAATGACCCTGCCAGACTTGCTTATAATTATGGATCTTCTCTGAATTGAAATTATCTTTTACTATCCAAAACTTATGATCTATAAAAAATACTTGCCGAGAATAGGTGACTCCCATTTCTTCAAAACCATTATGCGAACCTATATAGAAATCTAGGTGATCATCTGTTGAGAATGCTATGGTCTTTGGGTTCGGCAAACTTCCAAATTTACCAAAACCACTTCCGCCTTTATTTGATTTGTAGTTCTTGCCCTGTAAAACATTGTCTACTAATGCGACATTCTTAACTTCAGAATTTTTAAAAAGCTCCAGATCCTTAAGGGAATAGCGTACTTGATAATTGGGGAGTAAAACATCTCCATTTGCATAAGCTTGTATTCCTAACATATCACCATGCTGATGATCTGGTTTATCTGGATCAAGACCAGCTGAGATTACCAGCATTGCATTATTTTTATCCCAACCTTCCCGCATAATGTAATACCCTGTCTTTTCTAACGCTAGTGATTTATAAGATGGTTTACTTCTGGTAATATTATTAAGCCGATCTAGCTGATCATCCTT
>JBALXG010000317.1:0-3981 GCA_036961055.1 Leeuwenhoekiella sp.
GGAAGTTTATCAAGATCAATTTTCCCACCGGTTTCTTCAACAAGTTCTGAAAGGCAATTTAAATGTCCGCCGGCACCGTGATCGTGAATAGAAACTATCGGGTTATGATCACTTTCTACCATCCCGCGGATTGCATTTGCAGCCCGTTTTTGCATTTCAGGATTAGAGCGTTGTATTGCATTAAGTTCTATACCAGAACTAAATTCGCCTGTATCTGCTGAAGAAACAGCGGCGCCACCCATCCCGATACGGTAATTATCACCACCTAAAATGACGATTTTATCCCCGGTTTTCGGACTATCTTTTAAAGCCTGATCTTTTTTACCATAACCTATTCCGCCGGCTTGCATGATCACTTTGTCATAAGCTAATCTGCGACCATCGGTTTCATTTTCAAAAGTCAAAACGGAACCCGCTATAAGCGGTTGACCAAATTTGTTACCAAAATCTGAAGCTCCGTTTGAAGCTTTTATAAGAATATCTATTGGCGTTTGGTAGAGCCATTTTCTGGCTGGCATTCCTTTTTCCCAGGGTTTTTCTTCTTCCAGACGGGAATAAGACGTCATATAAACAGCGGTTCCCGCAAGTGGCAATGAACCTTTACCGCCAGCAAGACGATCGCGTATTTCTCCGCCTGCACCGGTTGCAGCGCCGTTAAAAGGTTCGACTGTTGTGGGGAAATTATGAGTTTCCGCTTTAAGCGAAAGCACACTTTCAAATTCTTTTTCTTCGTAATAATCGGGCTTATCAGCCGATTTTGGGGCAAATTGAGTGACTTTTGGTCCGCCAACAAAAGCGACATTATCTTTATAAGCCGAAACGATCTCGTTAGGATTTTCTTCTGAAGTTTTGCGTATCATTTTGAAAAGCGAAGAAGGCATTTCTTCACCATCAATGATAAATTTTCCGTTGAAAATCTTGTGGCGGCAATGTTCAGAATTTACCTGGCTAAAGCCAAAAACTTCAGAATCTGTAAGTTTTCTGCCTATGCGTTCAGAAACCGCGTTTAGGTAAGCCACTTCTTCCGCATTAAGCGAAAGTCCCTCTTTCTCATTATAAGCATGAATGTCTTCTATATGCAGAATTTTTTCAGGCTCAATATTAATGTGGAAAATTTCCTGATCCAGTTTCGCATATTTCTGCGAAAGCATAGGATCAAAACCTGTATTTTCTTTCGCGGAAGCGGTAAATTCTTCTATACGGATTATACCTTCAATTCCCATATTTTGGGTAATCTCAACCGCATTTGTGCTCCAGGGAGTGATCATTGTGGCGCGCGGACCAATAAAAAAAGCGTCAATAACAGACGCTTGTAGTTTAGGTTGGTCGCCAAAAAGCCAGGTTAACTTATTTTGATCTTCTTGCGAAAGATTTTCCTGAGTTTGAACGGCGTATATTTTTGAATCCTGAGAACCGAAAAAATGAATCATAAAGGGTGTCGCTATTGAAGTCGCAAATTTAATGAATTATGTGAAAATACTTTGAGTCTTGCAGAATTTTAAACGTTGAAAACCGCAAATATTGAGTTTATTTATTGCGTTCTAAAAGAGCCATATAAAAGCCATCATAACCAGACTCGCTGGATAGAACTACTTTTTCCTGACTTTTGCTAAATTCTTTTCCTTCTTCTGAAGCAAGGAATTTTTTAACCTGCTGCTGATTTTCAGATGGAAGAATAGAACAAGTAGCGTAGACCATTTTTCCGCCTGGTTTGAGCAGTTTTGAATACATTTGAAGCAGTTCTTGTTGCTTTACCTGAATGCTTTTTACAAAATCTGGCTGCAGTTTCCACTTAGCATCAGGATTTCTGCTTAGCACCCCAAGACCGGTACAAGGCGCATCTATAAGAACGCGATCTGCAGAACCATATAATTTCTTAACAACCTTAGTAGTATCAATAGTTCTGGTCTCAATATTAAACGCACCGGCACGACGAGCGCGTCTCTTAAGTTCTTTTAATTTATTACCATAAATATCAAGGGCGATAATCTGTCCTTTATTGTCCATCATCGCAGCAAGATGAAGTGCTTTGCCACCCGCACCGGCGCACGTATCAATAACGCGCATTCCCGGTTCTACCTGAAGCAGCGGCGCGACAAGTTGTGATGAAGCATCCTGAACTTCAAAAAAACCATCTTTAAATGCCTGAGTGGTAAAAACGTTACCACGTTCTATAAGTTGTATTGCGTCTTTATAACCTTTAATAGATTCGGTTTCAAAACCTTCTTCAGCAAGCGACTTTTGTAAAGTCCCTACATCTGTTTTTAATCTGTTTACCCGCAAAACCACTGGTGCCTGCTTATTAAGAGCAGCAATCTCTGCATCCCATTTTTTGCCAAGTTCCTTTTCGCCCAATTCATCAAGCCAGTCGGGAATAGATTCGCGGTATTTTCTTATGCTTGTTAACTCGTCAAATTTACCTTTAATACGGCGAGTAGGAGTAGCTTCTATTTGCGGCCAATCTGGTAATGTAATGCCACGTAGTGTTGCCCATACAGCAAAAAGACGCCAGATATCCTTTCGCTCAAAAGGTTCACCTACTTCTGCGATACCAGCGTAGAGTCTCTTCCAGCGCACGATATCATATATAGTTTCAGCGACAAAACTACGGTCGCGAGAGCCCCAGCGTTTATCTCTTTTAAGTTGTTTTTCTACTGTTTTTGAGGCATAACTTCCTTCGTTAAAAATTTCTAACAAGCCATCAACTACGGCAAAAACAAGATTACGATGTAAGCGCATGAATAAGTTTTAAAATGGCTGCAAAGGTAAGGGTTTGTAGGCTAATAGTTTTATATTGTCTCAAAATTAAGATTATGTACAAAGTCGGAATTTTTATCTGCATATTTATGCTGGTAGCCTGTAATAATAAAGATGAAAAAAAAGGAGATTCAGCTTTTAAATCGGTAGAAGTCACTACGATTTATGAAGACTCGGTAAGTATACGCAGTATTGAGATTATGGACGGTGGAAGTCTTGCTTTTGCAGGATCAGAAGGGAAATTTGGTCTTTATAATCCGATTACTAAAGTCTGGAATACAAGTGTGCAGCAGGTTGACAGTATTAAGCCCAACTTTAGAGCAACGGCTCATACGATATCAGATTTTTTTATGCTGAGTATAGAAAATCCTGCTCTATTGTATAAAACTGGAGATAATGGGCGAATGAGACTGGTTTACTCTGAAGAAAACTCTAAAGTATTTTATGATGCTATGAAATTCTGGAATAACAAGGAAGGAATTGCGATAGGTGATCCTGTAGATAATTGTATTTCGATACTTATTACCAGAGATGCCGGAAATACCTGGCAAAAGATAGATTGTGCAAAACTACCTGAATTAAAAGAAGGGGAAGCCGCATTTGCCGCAAGTAATACCAATATATCAATTGTAGGAAATAAAGCATGGATTATTACCGGCGGTATTCACTCAAGGGTTTATTATAGTTTAGATAAAGGTGAGAACTGGGAAGTTTTTGAAACCCCATTATTGCAGGGAAAAGCCACACAAGGAGGATATTCTATTGATTTTTATGATAAAATGACTGGTTTTATAATAGGTGGCGATTACACAGAACCAGAATTAAATACGGGCAATAAGGCAATAACACAGGATGGCGGTATAACCTGGAATCTTGTTGCCGATGGAAATGATCCCGGTTATAAAAGCTGTGTGCAGTTTGTTCCCGACATGGAGGGGGAGGAGCTTGTTTCGGTAGGCTTTACCGGTATTTCATATACGCATGATTCTGGAAATACATGGGAGGAATTATCTAAAGAAGGATTTTTTACATTAAGGTTCTTAAATGATAGTATTGCTTATGCCGCCGGAAAAAATAGAATTGCCAGACTTAATTTTAAAAGGTAACAACTAATTTTTACTTTTTCTTTTTTTATACTCGTCAAAAAGCTTTTGGCCAAATTGTCTTTCAACTTCAGGAAGGAAAACAATTTTAGATGCCGGTAATTTCACGACAAGGTCATCC
>JBALXG010000318.1:0-3145 GCA_036961055.1 Leeuwenhoekiella sp.
AGCAACTTTTAAAATAGAACGCACAAAAAATAATTCTAGCTTATTTGAACTAAAATGTTTGCCGTAAAAAACAGCCATAGCATTATAAAATCGGTTTAAATACTCTCTATTTCGGTTTGTACTTTCACCTTTAAAATGAATACACGTAAGGTCACCTAAATAATAATTGGTAAAACTTGCTTGTTCTAACCGGTATGACAAATCGATATCCTCGCCATACATAAAGTAATCTTCATCAAAACCCCCCATTTGCAAATAAGTAGATTTCTTCATAAACATAAATGCGCCTACAAGAACTTCTACTTTTCCTCTTGCATTTTCATCAAGATAAGTAGCGTAATATGCTTTTTCTCTGCCCATCATTTTGCTTAATGCGACTTTAGGCGTAGGTAAATTGCGTTTGCTTTCTGGTAAAAATCTGCCGCTGCCATCTATCAGCTTTACGCCTATAGCCCCCGGATTTTTTTTTGCTTTCGCGAAAGCAATAACTTCTTCAAAGCAGTTTTCGGCAACAACCATATCAGGATTTAAAATACATATGTATTCGCCTTGCGCTATTGCTACACCTTGATTATTAGCTTTAGCAAACCCAACATTTTCAGTATTTTTTATTCTTATTACTTCAGGATATTTTTGCTTGATCATCTCAAGACTACCGTCTATTGAAGCGTTGTCAATAACTATAACTTCTGCATCTATATTTCTGGTAGCTTTCTTTACAGATTGCAGACAAAGTTCTAAATAATACTTTACGTTGTAATTGAGAATAATTATAGAAAGTGTCACCTTAGTTTTTTAAGGAATTCTCAAATGGAATACGATTAAGAATGCTGCGTCCTAAGGTAACCTCATCTGCATATTCCAGTTCATCGCCTACTGCGATACCTCTTGCGATGGTAGATGTCTTTACATCAAAACCTTCCAGTTGACGGAATATATAAAAATTAGTAGTATCACCTTCCATTGTAGAACTAAGGGCAAAAATCACTTCTTTTATTTCACCATCTTTCACTTTATTAACGAGAGAAGTTATGGTAAGATCTTGAGGGCCTACACCATCCATAGGCGATATTTTACCTCCCAGTACATGATAATGCCCGCGATACTGACTGGTGTTTTCTATCGCCATTACATCTCGCACATCTTCAACGACGCAAACTATGGAGGCATCCCTATTAGGATTTGCACAAATCTCACATAGCGCCACATCAGAAATATTATGACAGTTTGTACAAAACTTAATTTCTGTACGTAAATTGACAAGGGCGTGAGCAAGATGAGTAGTTTGAGACTCAGGCTGGCGTAATAAATGCAGTACAAGCCTAAGCGCTGTGCGCTTGCCTATACCCGGCAATTGAGCCATTTCATAAACAGCACTTTCAAGAAGTTTTGATGAGAATTCCATACACTTTCAAAGGTAATAATTTGTTATCAGTTTAGGATACTTAAAAATATGCAGCTGCAATAATTGAATGGAATCGCAGTGGTTTAACTATAACGAAATAGTTATAATTCACAATACAAATATCTAAAAATCAGATAAATATAATTTGATTTACGTTTTTAAGCTATATAAAAATTATTAAATTAGCCAGACTAAACAACCAACTATGCAAACTAAATTCAACTTTAAAACCTTTACACTTTTATTAATTCTGGTAGTAAACTCTTGTAGTAGTTCAGATTCAGAAGAAAATCCCCCGCAAGAGGAAGCACCATTAAGTGCTGAGACTCTTACGAATGTCTCATATGGTGAAGACTCAGAACAGGTATATGATATTTATTTACCTGAAAATCGCGCTGCAACTTACACAAAAGTTTTAGTGCTTATCCATGGTGGTTCATGGACACAGGGGGATAAAGCAGATATGGAAACTTATGTATCTCTTTTAAAATCAAAACTTCCAGATTATGCAATAGCAAATGTCAATTACAAACTTGCAGCCCCACCATCTACCACAGCGTTTCCTGATCAGTTTTTAGATATAAAAACGATTATAGATGATATTTCATCAAAAAGTACAGAATATAGTATAATGCCAGAATTTGGCCTTATAGGTACTAGTGCGGGCGCTCATCTGGCTCTACAGGTTGATTATGTCTATGATGATAATGATATGGTCAAGATGATCGCAAGTATTGTAGGTCCTACAGATTTTACAGATCCATTTTACACACAAAATCCTAACTATGCGTTAGCCTTGCCATTACTTATTGATACTTCTGCATATCCTGAAAATTCAAATTTTGCTAAAGACGCAAGCCCTGCCTTTCAGGTCACGGCAAAAAGCAGCCCGACAATTATGTTTTATGGTAGTAATGATGAACTTGTTCCTGTAAGCAATGGTCAACTTTTACAAAGTAAATTAGAGGCCGCAGGTGTGGTAAACGATTTAACCATTTATGAAGGTGGTCATGGTACGTGGAGTGAATCTTCAAATATTGATTTACAAACTAAAATGGTTGATTTCATTAAAACTTATTTAAAAATACAGAAATAAAAAATCACCTTTTTAACCTAAAAAACCCTCCAAAAGAGGGTTTTTTTCGTCCTTAAATACTAATTAAGGACTATTTTAAGGTTGCTTTTAAAGTAATTTCAGCCTTTAATAGCTTTGAAACAGGGCAGTTTTCCTTTGCCTTGTTAGCAATTTCCATAAATTTATCTTCATCAATTTTAGGTACATCACCTGTAAGCTCAAGTTGTATTTTTGTAATTGTACCATCTTCAAAAGTAACATGTGCAGCCGTGTCAAGAGCATCTGGCGTAAAGCCTTCATCGCTTAACATTGCACTAAGTTGCATTGTAAAACAACCTGCATGCGCGGCACCAATGAGTTCTTCGGGATTTGTACCTACAGCTTCTTCAAAACGGGTTTTATATGCATAAGCTGTTTTATCCAGCGTTTTACTTTCTGTTGTCAAAGCTCCTTTTCCTTCTTTAAGATTTCCTTCCCAATGTGCAGCTGCTTTTCTTGTAAATTTCATAGTATATTTTTTTAGTTTAAAATCAATTTCACCCTAAAGCTATCTAATAGTAGCGCCACAGGCAATATTTTAATCTTTATTTATCACTTGTATCACGCAAATCTTAAATCCTCCCAAAACTTAAAACCAGAGAATTTATTTATTTTAAAAGTATCTC
>JBALXG010000318.1:3155-3961 GCA_036961055.1 Leeuwenhoekiella sp.
GGCTAACTTTAGTAATTATTAAATAAAAGGAGTTTTTACAAACTATACTTTAAACCTAACCGCTTAAAACTGAATTAATGGCAACACGACGCAAATTTTTAGCCCAATCTGGTATAATAGCATGTAGCACTTTAATATTACTTTCATTTACAATGGCTACTTTTAAAGAATCAAATTTAGGTGTGCAACTCTACACGTTTAGAGATGCGATGACGGCAGATGCAAGAGGCACTTTAGAAAAAATTGCCGCTCTGGGAATTAAACAAATTGAAAGCGCAGGAAGCGATAAAGGAAATTATTATGGCCTGTCTCCTTTAGAAATGAAGCAAGCATGTAACGATCTGGGGATGACTTTAAGGAGCGGTCACGTTCATCTGGATGAAAACTGGAACAGCACTTTACTACAAGCCGTAGAATCTGAGCAAGAATATATAATCGTTTCATCTCTGCCGTCTCAGGGACAGACTTTAGACAATTATGAAAAAGTTGCTCAGTACTTTAATAAAGCCGGTGAAGAATGTAAAAAACTCGGAATTAAATTTGGCTATCATAACCATGATTTTGAATTTGAATCTGATGGAGGAAAAGTGCTTTATGATGTTTTGCTGGATAATACAGATCCAGATCTGGTACATATGGAACTCGATCTGGGCTGGGTAGTTGCCACCGGAAATGATCCCATAAATTATTTTGAAAAATATGAAGGTCGTTTCCCGCTATGGCACTTAAAGGACATGAATTTAGAAAAAAAGGAGAGTACAGAATTTGGCAAAGGCTCATTACCTATCGCAGATATTTTAAATCAT
>JBALXG010000319.1:0-3952 GCA_036961055.1 Leeuwenhoekiella sp.
TGGCCATAAAATTGATCATATGTGGTGTAACCATTTCGGCAGCGCCTATAAAGTCTCCTTCATTTTCGCGATCTTCATCATCAACCACAATTATTACCTTACCATTTTTAATATCATCAATGGCTTCTTCAATGGTATTAAGTTGTACTGATGAGGTGAGTGTTTCAACTTTCATAGTGCATAATTTATATTGCAAAGATACGGTAAACCTACTTTTTGTGTTTATTACGTGTAATCCTTTGAAATAATTTTTTAATAGGATCGATAAAATTATCGATATCAAAAAGACCTTGGTCTGTAGTAGCCCTGTATGTAAGGTAAATTCCTAATGGCAACATAATTAAAGTACTTGCCCAGCTTGCTATCCACGGGGAGATACTCCCGTCTTCGGCGCTGTTTTTTGCAAATATGCCTATAAAATGATAAGTTAGAAATATAACAACTCCTACTACAATAGGTAATCCCAAGCCACCCTTTCTTATAATAGCACCAAGTGGAGCACCCACAAAAAATAATATTATACAGCCAAAGGCTAAAACAAATTTCTCATGCAGGGCTATCTCATATTTACTCAGACTTTTTACTCTGGCGGTATTATCAATTTTTCTACTTTTTATTGAGTTGACATTAGAATTAGAAGTAGTTTTTGCAAAATCAAGAATCTGTAATTGATCTGAAGCATTAAAGTTTTCTAATATATCTTTATTTAAAACCTTTGTGGTATCAGGTATAGTCTGACCAATATACGTAGAATCAAGCGGACTTAAATTGGCTCTTTTAACCTGAGAATCGCCTAATTGCTTTAAATAACCGGAATATTGACGAGACATATCTGTAATAGATGAGTCAAGTTTTGCAACGTTGAGCATTGTATATGCATTATCAATACTTTTCTCATCCATATCAACATTGTCGAGTTCTGCGAGGTCTATATTAATCGTGTACGTCTCAAAATAACTTTTTACAAATGGCTGTCTTATTTTTTTTCGATAGTCATTTTGTTGAACTTCATCATAATAATTACCGTCTTTTAATTTTAAGGAAAGTATATTATCATCACCTGCACTTATAAGTTCGCCTTCACGTGCTTTTATTACAGTAAAATTACCCGCTTTGTTGGGGTTTTTAGTGTAAATAATAACATCACTTAAATACTGATCATTATCACCGCTTTTGTCTGCGATTTTGATAGTATACGTATCACCTATTTCATTGTATTGCCCCTTGCTTAGAGCCATAGCTGGTTTTACTTTGGCAATATTTCGGCGCAAATTTAGAGATTCAAATTCTGCCGCGGGGATAACATAGTTTGCAAAAAGAAAAGATGTTATGCTCAAACCTACTATAAAAAAAGTGAGACTTCTCATTGCGCGCTGCAAAGAAATCCCTGAAGATTTCATAGCTGCAAATTCATAATTCTCAGCAAAATTACCAAAAGTCATAATACTGGTAAGCAGAATGGTTAATGGTAAGACTAAAGTAACCAGACGAGGGGAGAAGTACATTAAAAACTTCATAATCACAAAAAAATCGAGATCTTTCCCTGCCAGATCTTTTATATATAACCAGATGGTTTGTAAGACAAAAATGAACATCAAAATTATGAATGTGCTCAAAAATGTCTTAATGTAACTTACTAATATGTAGCGGTCAAGAATTTTCAAGACACTTAATCCAGTCTGTTTATGTAATAATCAGGATACTTACTTTCGTCAAAAACAAAAAGATTTGCGGGGATAGGCTGATCTGTTTTAAATGAGTTGACAGTAATTGTTATTTTAGTACCATTTTTTTGAGACATTATAAGTCTATAAATATTCTTAGTTTGAGCATCTACTCCTAAAAGTGCTTGTTGTATTTCGCTGTTAGAATCAATAGGAGTTAATTTTATGTATTGAATCTTACGACCATTTACATTTTGATCAATATCCCATTTATAAGTATATCCTTTATTAAAAAAGGTAAGCATTTTTGAAGGTGTAATTGCATCATCATCTTCAGGACTTTGGGTTGAGATAGTTATTTCTTCATCTTCAGGAACTATGGTATGTAGTTTAGTACCATCATAAAGTTGTGTCGTTCCCATAAGGCTCAACTTGTACTTGTCTCCTTTAAGTGTAACATCTCCACGAGTTTCCTGATCTACACCCTGCGCTTCATTAGTAAGAGAGTATTTAAAATCTATAAATATAGTTTCATAACTTTTAACTTTTGCAGAAACTTCGTCTAGCATAGCTTTAGCTTTACTATCCTGAGCTTGTGAAAAACTTACTGTAAAAAGGGTTAGGGCAATTATTGCGAAAGATTTAATGGTATTCAATTTCATTTTAGTCATTATTTAAGTGATGATGTAGCGCATTAAGATCTGTAACGAGCACTTGTCTGGCTTTGCTTCCTTCAAAAGGACCCACAATGCCGGCAGCTTCTAATTGATCTATTATTCTACCAGCGCGGTTGTAGCCTAGTTTAAGCTTACGCTGAAGTAATGATGCGCTTCCCTGTTGTGCGGTTACAATTACCTCTGCAGCCTCATTAAATAGTACATCTCTGTCACTCGCATCTATATCAAGACTTGTGCCACTCTCTTCTCCTACATATTCAGGTAATTGATGCGCTTCAGGATAAGCTTTTTGAGATCCTATATAATCTGTTATTTTTTCTACTTCAGGAGTATCTACAAAGGCACATTGCACTCTCACAAGTTCGTTACCTTGTGTAAAAAGCATATCTCCACGGCCTATTAGTTGATCTGCTCCCTGGCTGTCTAGTATGGTTCTTGAGTCAATTTTAGAAGTTACCCTAAAAGCAATACGCGCCGGAAAGTTAGCCTTGATAATACCAGTAATTACGTTTACAGAAGGTCTTTGCGTGGCGATGATTAAATGTATACCTATAGCACGGGCAAGTTGCGCGAGACGAGCGATAGGAGTTTCAACTTCCTTACCGGCAGTCATAATTAAATCTGCAAATTCATCTACTACTAAAACTATGTAGGGTAAGAATTTATGACCGTCGTTCGGGTTAAGTTTACGTTTTTTAAATTTGGTATTATATTCTTTTATGTTGCGCACCATCGCATCTTTAAGAAGATCATATCGTTGATCCATCTCAATACAAAGTGAATTTAAAGTGTTAATAACCTTAGTGTTATCAGTAATTATAGCGTCGCCACTGTCTGGAAGTTTAGCCAGGTAATGACGTTCAATTTTATTGAATAGCGTTAGCTCAACTTTTTTAGGATCTACCAGAACAAATTTAACTTCTGATGGATGCTTTTTATAAAGAAGTGAAGTGAGGATAGCGTTTAAACCTACAGATTTTCCCTGACCGGTAGCACCAGCCATAAGCAAGTGAGGCATTTTAGCAAGATCTACCACAAAAGTCTCATTTGAAATTGTTTTCCCTAATGTAAGCGGAAGTTCCATCTCTGCATTTTGAAAACGAGGGGAGGCAATCGCAGAACGCATAGAAACGATACGAGCGTTTTTATTAGGCACCTCAATACCTATTGTTCCCTTACCGGGAATAGGCGCAATAATACGTATGCCCAGAGCAGAAAGTGATAAAGCAATATCATCTTCAAGGTTTTTTATTTTTGAAATACGCACTCCGGCTTCTGGTACAATTTCATATAAAGTCACCGTAGGACCTACCGTTGCTTTTATATGTGCAATTTCAATCTTGTAATTTTTTAAAGTTTCAACAATACGATTTTTGTTTTCCTCAAGCTCTTGTTGATCGATAGTTATGCTTTGACCTTTTGTATAATCTTTTAAAAGATCTATTGGCGGAAATTTATAATTGCCCAATTCAAGGGTTTGGTCATATTCGCCAAAATCTTTTACGAGTTTTTGACTTAAATTTTCAGTTACTTCTTCCTCTTCAACGGTTTCTTCAATCTCTATTTCAACTTCGACTTCTTCAGAAGATTCAGGAGTTTCCCTTTTTATGG